>CAZRWC010000021.1:0-16141 GCA_964603705.1 uncultured Acholeplasmataceae bacterium | reverse complement strand
CTGTCACTTCTTTTTCAACTGGTTTTGTTTCAGTTTTAGTTTCAACTTTGGTTGCACGTTGTTTTTTAGAATAGCCTGCTTCTTTATCCTTATCAACTACATCCGCTTCTAATACTTTACTAGTATCAATTTCTTCATCTTCATAACGAATAGCTTCGCCACCTTGACCCTCAACAATGGCATTACCCATAATTGAAACAATTAATTTAACTGATTTTAAAGCATCATCATTAGCTGGTATTACGTAGTCAACCTCTTCTGGATTACAGTTAGTATCAACGATTCCAAAAACTGGAATTCCTAATTTTTTAGCTTCACGAATGGCATTTAATTCTTTTCTTGGGTCGATGATAAAGATTGCTTCAGGTAACTTTTGCATTTCTTTAATACCCCATAAGTTTTTAGCTAATTTTTCTTTTTCTCTAAATAACTCTAATCTCTCTTTTTTAGATAAATTAGCATGAGAATCAGTTTTATCCATTTCAATTAAATCATTTAGACGTTTAATTCTTCTTCTGATGGTTTTAAAATTTGTTAATGTTCCACCTAACCATCTTTGGTCAACATAAAATTGACCGGTTGTTTCTGCAATCTCTTTGACAACTTCTTGAGATTGTTTTTTGGTACCGACAAATAAAACTTGTCCCCCGTTTTGTACGATTTCAAGCATCGCTTGATAAGCCTCTTCAATCTTTTCAGCGGTAATTTTTAAATCTATGATGTAGATTCCGTTTCTCGCTATAAAGATATAAGGCTTCATTCTTGGATCCCAGCGTCTTGTTGGATGCCCAAAGTGCACGCCAGCTTCTAAGAGTTGTTTCATTGAAACTACTGCCATATATATTCTCCTTTTCGTTTTTCCCTCTGCTTAATTAATTTAACTCACCATTTGGCACTTGAATTAAACAAACCTTAAGCATGTGTATTTTTTATACCTTAAATAATATAACATATTATATTAATTTTGGCAAATTATAAACCGCTAGATCCAAAACCACCGTATCTTAAGATATCGATTGTTTCATCATCATCGGTTGTTAAATACTTAATGAAGATTCCTTGGGCAATTCTTTCACCCTTAATAAGAGTTACGTTTTCTTTGCCAAAATTCAAAAGCGGAATCATTAAATGACCTTCATTTATTTCGTTGTTATAATAATCACTGTCAACAACTCCAACCCCATTACTCATCGTTAGGCTTTTTTTTATGGCCAAGCTTGACCTTGGAAAGACTAATAAGACTTCATCATCATTCATTTCAACCTTTAAGCCGGTCGGCACTAAAACAATTTCACCAGGTTTAATAACTAAATCACTTGAAACCGCTAAATCATAACCTGCACTGTTTTTAGTTGCCCGAACCGGTAATTTTATATTTTGATTTTGAAACGCTTTTACAATCTGAAATTTACGCATTAATATCCCTCCTCAATCAATCTTTCTAAAACTAGGTTTTCCCTTTTTAAAGCCGTTGCCAGCCCAGGTTTTGAATGTATTTCATCATTCATAACCATTTGATTGTGTTTTAATGCTTCCTGGGGTGAAATCCAAACTGGATTCACACCATGAATAACTTCTTTTGGCTCTAATTTTTGTTTGCCAAAGACTAGAACCTCTACTAAAAAGTATTTAGAAAGCTGACGATAATTAGAATTTGCTGACCTATAGTCTTTTCTATATTCTAATGTTTGACCGTAAGCCCCGATAATTTTTATTTGTTTAGCGCCAACTTCTTCGCTTAACTCTCTTTGAAGAGCGCTTGAATAACTTTCGTTTTTTCTAACTCCACCACCAGGGAAAGTATAATCATTATAAAAATCAGAATAAACTAATAAGACTTTTTTATCTTTATAGATTATTGCTCTAGCTGTTTTTCGTGTCCATCTGAAGCGATTATCAGCGACACCACTTTCAATTATTATTTTTCCTAGATTTCTCATTGTCTAACATCCTTGGATTTGTTTCATCAAATTTTTCTTTTATCTTTTCGGCGGAAATATGAGTATAAATTTGAGTTGTTTTTAAGTGTTCATGGCCTAATAACTCTTGAACTGTCCTTAAATCAGCACCATGATTAAGAAGGGTAGTCGCAAAAGCATGTCTTAACATGTGAGGGTGAATTTGATAGGTTTCACCACTTTTTTCTATAATTGAATTTAAGATTTTTCTTAACCCTCTTGTTGTTAGTTTTCCTCCTTTATAATTAATCAATAAATATAAAGAAGAAATGTTATCACCTTTTGCTAGTAGTCTTATTCTAGCACCATTTAGATAGTTATCTAAATTTTTTACTAATTCATCGTGTAAAAAAGCATATCTATCTTTTGAGCCTTTACCATGGATTAATATTTCTTTCCTACTAAGTCTAATATCGTTTACTTTTAAATTAACTAGTTCTGATGCTCTTAAACCACAACTAAATAATAAATCAAAAATAATATAATTTCTAAAACCTAAATCGGTCTTTGTATCAATACTATCATATAGGCGCATAATCTCATTGTCATTAATAAATTTAGGAAGTTTTCTTTCGATTTTTGGAGTATCAATTAATTTAAAGACATTTATATCGATCAATCTTTCTTTTTCCAAATAAGAATAAAAGGATCGTAGACTAGTTATTTTTCTAGTAATAGTTTTTTTTGTTAACCCTTTATCATTTAAAAAACTTAAATAGTGTTTAGCTAATCTAACTTTTTTAACTTTTAATAAATCGGGAACAAATCCTTCTCCAATAACGAAGTTAGAAAACTGAATTAAATCAGTTTGATAACTATTTATTGTGTTTTCGGAATAGTTTTTTTCGATTTTTAAATGTTCTAAATATTGTTTAATTAAATCCATTTACATTCCTCCTTATACTCGATAAGTGCTTGAATGGAACGTTCTTTAATTTTAGCTTTTTTCTCTTTTTTCCTCACATCAAGAAAATCATCTATAATGCCATAATTGATATTCATTGGCATAAATTTTGAATTTGGTAATGATAAATAACGGCCTAGTGAACCGATTGCCGTGGTAGTTGGAAGTAATTTTTCGCCAAGATTGTTTAATCTTTGATATAGATAAACACCTAACGCAAGACCACTAGCAGCACTTTCAACATAACCTTCTACTCCACTTAATTGACCGGCTATATATAAATTAGGATAATCTTTAGCTTGGTAATTGGCTTTAATTGAAAAGGGAGCATTTATATAGGTCGATTTATGAATTACACCATATCTTAAGATATTGGCATTTTCTAAGCCTGGAATTAATCTAATTATTCTTTTTTGTTCACCATGTTTTAGCGAGGTTTGAAAGCCAACTAAGTTATACATCGATTTAATTGCGTCATCTGGTCTTAATTGGACAACGGCATAGGGTTTAAAGCCGTTTTTTTCTAATCCAACTGGCTTAAATGGGCCAAACGTCAATGTTTCTTTCCCTCTAATAGCCATTGCTTCAATTGGCATACAACCTTCAAAAACATTTTTTTCAAAATCTTTAGGGGCGTGTTTTTCAGCTTTAATTAATTCATTATAAAAAAGATTGTACTCCTCTTTAGTCATTGGACAATTTAAATATTCGCCAATTCCTTTATCATAACGATCTTTATAATAACAAACCTCTAAATTAATTGAGTCTAAACTAATAATTGGGGCTATTGCGTCATAAAAAAATAACTCATCATCACCTAAATAATTTTGAAGTTCTTTAGCTAGCTCCAAACTAATTAAAGGGCCAGCCGCTATAACTGTTATCGCTTGATCATCAATTTTTGTTACTTCTTCTCGCTTTATTTTAATGTTAGGTTCGGCTTCGATTATTTTAGTTATTTCTTCTGAAAAGTTTTTCCGGTCAACCGTTAAACTAGTTCCCGCTACTATTTCATGTTTATAAGCGCTATTAATAACTAGTGATCCTAATTTAGACATTTCCAACTTTAAAAGACCAACCGCTGTGTTAACGTCTTTTGAGCGCAACGAATTAGAACAAACCAATTCAGCAAACTCTTTAGTTTTATGGGCTTGTGTCATTTTCAAGGGACGCATTTCAAACAATTCTACTTCAATACCCCTTTTGGCTAAAAAATATGCGCATTCAACCCCAGCCAATCCGGCTCCAATTATTTTTACTTTACTCATAAATCAATTTTATCACATTTCATCGTTTTTATTAGGATTCTGGCGATTACTAATAATTGTTTCATAATTAGGTTTTAATCTTAAGTAAAGAACGTGAACCGCAGAAGTTATAATTGGTGTGAAAATAAATAAGCTAATAACTCTTAAAGGCAAGGTCCCAAGAGCGGCTTTTTTACCAAAATAAATGTAATTAGCCAAAGTATTACCTAAAGTAGCTATCAAATAACTAACAAAAGTCATAATTAATAATTTTAAGGCTTTATATTTGTTTTTGATCAGTCCTGCAAAAAAAGACCACGATAAACTAGAAATCGTATATAGTGGCATATAGCCATATTTGCCTAAAAAACCAATTGCTAAATCAGCTAAAAATCCTGCAACTAATCCATATTTTGGTCCTAATAATAAACTACCAATCATTAAAGGTATTGCATAAAATGGTAAGCCAAAGGTTCCATCGCTTGGAACCACATAAACAAAAAACAAACTAACTGCCGCAGCAATTGCGGCAAACATAGTTGTTAAAATAATTTTCATTAAGTTTTTGTTCATAAAAAAACCCTCCTAAAAGAAGAGTTCCACTCTTGTATTAAATCTAATACAGCGGATGCATCAGAAAACCGCCAACTTTTTGTTCGTTTTATCCCAACATCCCATGGATAAACACTTAACGCTTTCCAATTACTCTGTAGTTTGATTATAACATATCTAGCTTTACTTTGACCAGTCGATTGGTGCTTTTTGACTCTTTATTAAATAATCATTGGTTTTAGAAAAAGGATGGGAACCAAAAAACGAGACTCTAGCTGATAAAGGCGAAGGATGTGATGAACTAATAATTAAATGTTTATCTTGATTTATATAATTTGAAAATCTTTTAGCGTTGTTACCCCATAAAATAAAGACCAGATTTTCCTTATTATAATTTAAAATTTTAATTACTTCTAAACTAAATCTTTCCCAACCTTGATTTAAATGTGATAGTGGTTCGTTTTTTCTTACCGTTAAAATCGTGTTTAGTAGTAAAACTCCTTCTTTAGCCCAGCCTTCTAAAGAACTGTTATTCCTTTTAATATTTAAATCGCTTTCTAATTCTTTAAAGATGTTTTTTAAAGAAGGAGGTATCTTTCCTTCTTTTACACTAAAAGCTAATCCGTGTGCCTCCCCTTCGTTATGATAAGGATCTTGTCCAATAATTACTACTTTAACTCTTTCAAAAGGCGTTAATTCAAAAGCCTTAAAAACCTCACCTTTTGGTGGGTATATTAGATATTTTTTTCTTTCCTCAATTAAATAGTTTTTTAATCTTAAAAAATAGCTTTTATTAAATTCTAAGGCTAATAAATTGTTCCAATTCATTTTATCATCTCTTTTAATTGTCGTTCGTTTAAAGTTAAACTGTGCCACTCAAATACCATGCTAGCTTTTAAGGTTTCGTAAAACTTTAAAGTCGGTTTATTCCATTTCAAACAAGATAAATCAATCCGGTTACAATCATTTTCTAGTGCGGTTTTAGCTAAATATGCCATGATTTTTTTGCCTAGCCCTTGATGTCTAAAATCAGAAATTATATAAATATCTTCAATATAAAGACCACGTTTACCTTGAAAGGTTGAATAATTATAATAATAAACTACATAACCAGCTATTTTATCTTGATAATATAGCAATAAAGCTTTAAAATAAGCTTTTTTTATACCTTTAATTAAATCAAAAGTTGAAATTACTACTGCATCACTTCTTTTTTCATATTCGGCTAACTCTTTAATTAAAGCTAACAAAGTATTAGCATCACTTGGTTCGGCTTTTTTAATGATAAATTTATTAATAATTATCGCTCCCTTTTTATAATTAAAAAAGCATAGACTTTTCAATCATAAAGAGCCTATGCTTTTAGCTTTTTATTTTTTAATTATTTAACGCCTGCCATAATTTTTAAAGTTCTAATTAATTGGTAAGTATAACCCATTTCGTTGTCATACCATGCCATAATTTTAACTAATTGTTTACCATCAACAGTTAGAACTTGTGTTGTATTAGCATCAAAAACAGCTCCAAATGAAGAACCGATTACATCGCTTGAAACGATTGGATCTTCGGTGTATTTTAAAGTTTCATTGGCAGCTTTTTTAACTGCAGCATTAATTTCAGCTACTGTAACAGGTTTAGTTAATTCTAGCGTTAAATCAACGATTGATCCTGTAATAGTTGGAACTCTTAAGGCTGTTCCATCAAGTTTACCGTTTAAATGTGGTAAAACTTTTCCTATCGCTTTAGCAGCACCAGTTGAAGCTGGAACTACGTTAAAAGCTGCTGCTCTACCACGTCTTGATAAGATGCCTTTTTTATGTGGGCCATCCATTAAATTTTGATCTCCAGTATAAGAGTGAACAGTTGTCATTAACCCTCTTACCACACCAAAATTATCGTCTAAGACTTTAACAACCGGAGCTAAACAGTTAGTAGTACATGAAGCGCCACTAACGATTTTTTCGCTACCATCTAAGACGTTGTGGTTAACGTTATAAACTATCATTTTGACATTTCCAGAACCAGGTGCGCTAATTAAAACTCTTTTTGCGCCAGCTTCTAAATGCCAACTTGCTTTTTCTTCAGAAGTAAAAAGTCCGGTACATTCTAAAACAATATCTACCCCTAATTTTTTCCAAGGTAAATTTTTAGGATCTCTTTCCGATAAAACTTCAAAGCGATTACCATTAATAACGATTTCGTTAGTTTCAGAATCACTTGTAATTTCGTCTGACATAAAATTTCCTTGTGCTGAGTCATATTTTAGTAAATATGCTAATTGTTCAGCATCAGTTAAATCATTAATTCCTACGATTTCAAAATTTGGATTGTTATACATTAATCTAAATGCTAACCGTCCGATACGACCGAAGCCGTTGATTGCTACTTTAATTGCCATATTATATTTTCCTCCTTAAAATGGTTTTTATTTCATCAGTATTTTAGCATAATTTTATCAATAATTCCATTATTATCTATTTGATAACGCTTCAATATTTTATTATTTGAATTTTTGCTCCAAATATATGATAATATTATTGGTGGTGATAATATGTATCAAAATATTGAAATAGAATTTAAATCGAAACTATCATTTGAAGACTACCAAAAAATCTTTGCTAAATTTTATTTAGAAGGTAACCTTTTTAAACAAACCAACTACTACTTTGATACCACCTCTTTAGATTTACTTCATAAAAACATCATTTTAAGAATTAGGGAAAAAGGTTACAACTATAAAATTACTTTAAAAATAAGCGAAGGCGTCGGCTCTTTAGAATCACATGTTATCATTGATGCTGCTATTAAAGAAAAATACTTGAAAGAAGGTTTTAATACTTCTTTGTATTTCCCAAATTATAATTATGATGTAGTTTTTCAAACTTCTTTACTCAACCATCGAGCAATTACGCCTTATGAAAATGGTGTTATATTTTTAGATAAGTGTGAGTACAATAATCTAGTAGATTACGAAGTTGAATTCGAACACGATAATTATGAGTTAGGTAAAAGAATCTTTGAAAACTTTTTAAAAAAATTAGCCATTCCTTATACAAAAACCAATCGCAAGTCAAGACGTGCCATTGAATCTATGAGCAAATAAAAAACCCAGATTTTTCTGGGTCTTTTATTAGTTGCTGTGATTGATGATTGTTTCATCCATTTCTGAAAAATATTTTTCCAAGATTCTATTATATTCTTCTTCAGTGTTGCTATATCTTGAATACATAATTAAGTCCCTTAATTTTTTAGGGATAAAAACTCTAATTTCTTCATCGTTATAACCGACTTGCATTTTATTATTGTCGATCATGATTGGGCGTTTTAAAACGCTTGGGTTTTCTAAGATGAAGTCCTTAAGTTCTTTGGTTCTCATATCTTCTATATCTAAATCGTTTTCACGAATGATTTTGGAACGAGTAGAGATAATATCTTCAAATCCGTTTTCTGCATGTGCTAACATTAAATCGATATCAGCTTCGGTAATTCTTTCATTGAAGATATTTTTTTCAGAATAAGGAATTCTGTGATCATCTAACCACTTCTTTGCCTTGCGGCATGAAGAGCAACTTGGCGTAGTATAAATTGTTATCATAGATTTTCCTCCTTTGTGCATTGCTATTATACCGCGTTTATGAAAGTTTTACAATAGCATTTTCACATTTTTTTCATTTAATTGCAGTTTGTGGATTTTATCACATATTTTTTAATTTTAGGGCTTGTTTTTTGAGCATTTTCATAGTATAATTAAGCAGATGACAAGAATAGTAACCAATTTTAACCTAATTACTAGAAAGTCGGAATGATGGAAACCGATAATTAGATTTTGGCGAATGGACTTGTAAATAACATCAATTAAATGAAGGGCTAAAGCAAAGCTTTAGAACTAAGGTGGCACCGCGCAATTTGCGTCCTTAGAGTAGAGATACTATAAGGCGTTTTTTATTTTATAGGAGGTAGTTTATGAAAAGGCTCGTATCAGGCATTAAACCAACTGGCAGTTTAACTTTAGGTAATTACTTAGGTGCAATTAAAAATTTCGTGAAACTTCAAGATGAATTGGATGAAACTGAATTTTTCATTTTCATTGCCGATTTACATGCTTTAACCACACCAATAGACAAACAGCAACTAAAGAAGAATATTAAAGAAATTGCTGCACTTTATATTGCCTGTGGACTTGATCCAAATAAGGTTAATCTATTTATTCAGTCAGAAATTTTAGAACACGCTACCCTAAGCTATATTATGGAATCTAGCGTTTATATGGGAGAACTTCAAAGAATGACTCAATATAAAGATAAATCCCTTAAACAAGGTGATGGAATTAGAGCTTCTTTATTTACTTATCCGGCTTTAATGGCCGCTGATATTTTATTATATGATGCAAATTTGGTGCCGGTTGGTGATGATCAAACTCAACACCTCGAATTAACTAGACTTTTAGCTGATCGTTTTAATAAAATGTATGGTAATACTTTCGTCGTTCCAGAAGGATATTTTCCAAAAGAAGGAAAAAGAATTAAAGACCTACAAGACCCAACTAAAAAAATGAGTAAATCAGAAGCCCTTAGTCCAAAAAGTTATATTTTATTATTAGATGATATTAATCAAATTAAAAATAAAATTAGATCGGCTGTAACCGATAGTGAGGCTGTTGTTAGATATGATGAGACAAATAAACCAGGAATATCAAATTTGTTAAATATCTACTCAGCAATTAGTGGTTTAACTATTAAAGAATTAGAACTTAAGTATCAAGGTTTAAGTTATAAAGACTTTAAAGAGGATTTAGCAAATGTAGTAGCTAATGAACTTGAACCTATTCAAAAAAGATTTAAAGATCTCATTAATAATAAAGATCTTAGATTAGCTTTTGATAAAGGCCGCGATAGAGCTAAGCTAGTCGCTAGTCGAAAACTAAATGTCGTTTTTAAACGATTAGGATTAGTTTAATTGGCCTTATTTCTCTCCTTAAAAAAATAATCTCCCACCATCTGGGAGATTATTTTCATTTTACAACTCTAATTTTATTAATCGCTGGACCGCTTTCGCCATCGATTTGTAAATAGGCTTGCCCATCAATTTCAGCAATTATTTCTCGTCCTTTTAAAATTGTTACATGTTTTTTAAATATCGGATGAAATCCTAAATAAATTGAAGGAAATAAAAGTAGTAATTTATTTTTAGTAATATTACTTACAATAAGTATCTGAGTATCTGAATCTTTTCGATTGGCTTTAGGTGCGCCTTTCATACCACCGCCAAAATATTGACCATTCATAGCCGTTATTAACCAAGCTTTTTTAAAATTATGTTCAACACCGTCAACAACCACTTTTAAATCGGTTGGCCGATATTGATTTAATGAACCAATTGTTATTTTAAAGAAGTTTGAATGACTTTTAGCAGTTCTAGCTTGATCCAAATTATAACAAACAAGACCATCATAGCCAAAACCAGCACAATTTAAAAATTTCTTTTCTTCTTCAAGGCCTGCTTGATTAGTATAAAAGACCGATGGAATATTATTTAAATATTCATTGATTAAAATTAGTTGGCCTCTTTTTTTTATGCTTCTTCTAAAATCATTGCCTGTACCAGCTTTAAATAAATAAATCGGTGGTAGGTTATCGTGGTTTTTTAAAGCGTTGGCAATTCGATGAAGCGTGCCATCACCACCAACAATTACGGCTTTTGTATTCGGTTCTAGGGTTTGTAAAAAGTGTTCAACATTTGTGATTTCAAGTAAGTTTTTAGAATAAACCTTTTCATCTTTATCACGTGAAACTCTTTTAATCGCTTTACTGACTACTTTAGTATTTCTACCATTTCTAGAAATTGGGTTATATAATATTAAAAACATTTTTCTCTCCTAAAATTCAATTATTGAAAACTTCTTTTTTCCTCTTTTAAGTATTGCGTATTTATTATGGTAAGTTTGATTTATATTTAACACATAATTAATATCAGTAATCTTTTCATTGTTTAAAGTTATCGCGCCGTTATTAATAAATTCTCTAGCTTCTCTTTTAGAACTGGCTAATTTGGTTTCTACTAAAGCATCTATTAATAAACTTTCGACTGTTGGTTGATAATTAGGTAGTGTTTGGGCCAACATTTTAAACTCTTTTTCATTTAAATTTTCTACCTCACCAGAAAAGAGTGCCTCAGTAACTTTAATCGCTGATTTTAAATTGTCTTTTCCATGAACAAACTCCACCACTTCGGTAGCTAATGTCCTTTGAGCTAATCTTTCTTCTGGATTATTTTTAACACTTTTTTCAAGTTCGATTATTTCTTCTGGTTTTAATAAGCTTAAAGTTTTTAAGTATAAAATAACATCTTCATCAGGGGTGTTAATTAAATATTGATATAATTCATAAGGGCTTGTTAATTGTTCGTCAAGCCAAATTGCTCCCCCTTCTGATTTACCAAATTTTGAACCATCACTTTTTAAAAGTAGTGGACTAGACATACCTATTGCTTGATTATTGGGGTGTCTTTTTCTAATTAATTCTAATCCGGCTGTGATATTGCCCCATTGATCGCTTCCCCCAAATTGCATTTGACAATCGTAGTTTTCATATAAATTTAAAAAATCAATCGCTTGAATTAACATATAACTAAATTCCGTATAGGAAATACCGGTGTCTAGTCTTCTTTGAACAACATCTTTTGCCAACATATAATTGATGTTAAATTCTTTTCCATAATCTCGTAAAAATGAAATCATATCTATTTTAGATATCCAATCATAGTTGTTGACAAAAATAGTTTTAGGATTAAAAAATTTTGAAATTTGATTTTTAATTTTATTAGCATTGGCTAAAGAATCTTCTAGCGTTAGTAATTTTCTTTCTCCAACTTCACGTGGATCACCAATTAAACCGGTAGCTCCACCAATTAAAACAATTGGTATATGGCCTTTACTTTCTAGTAATTTGGTTCTTACTATTTGGACTAAATGACCGATTGTTAGCGATTCTCCTGTTGGATCATAACCAATGTAAAATTTTAACGATTCATTGTTTAGTCTTTTTTCTGCTAATTCGGGGCTGTTAGAATCTTTAATCATTCCTCGCCATTTTAATTCATCATATAGTTTCATTTTTCCTTACCTTTTTCTAATTAAAAGATGCTTAGTAACATCTTTTAGTTAGTTGACTCTCTTTTTACGATGTAATGAGGTAGGATAACACGGATGTTATCAACATCTTTTTTATTCATTAGTTTGGTTAAAAGTCGCATGGCAACTGCGCCAATATCATAAACCGGAATATCTAGGGATGTTAAAGTCGGTCTTGATAATAATGCATACTTAGTATTTTGAAAACCAGCAATTGCTAATTTTTTTGGAACTTCGGTTGAGGCTTTGATTGCTTGATTTAAAAATGATACCGCAATTGAATCTCTAACCCCAATTGCTCCATCAATTGGTTTATCTTTAAAATACTCTTTAAAGTGCGCAGTGTTAATACTTACATCACCCGATGTCCGAAAGATTTTCGGTTCTAAATTAGCTTCTTCCATGGCTTTTAAATAACCACTTTCTTTTTTAGTATTAACCGAGTATTTTCTAGCGGTTGATAATAAATAAATATTTTTTCGCTCATCAGCAATTAAAAGTTTGGTTAATTCATAACTAGCTCTTTCATAATCGATTGAAACAATTGGTACTCGTTTATCATCAGAAGAAACATTGGCAAATACAAAAGGAATGGCATTTTTAAATAAGATATCTTTTACTTCTTCAATTGATTCATCCGATAATTCATCATTTAAATATAAAACTCCGTCTACTTGTTCAGCAACAATTTTTTGAACCGTATCAGCGGCTTCAAAATCTTCTCTGATCGAAAAGATTTTTATTGAATACTTATAGTTATCGGCAATATCAATAATACCTGACAACATTTCTGCAACAGATGCTCTTGTCAAATCAGAAATAATAATTCCCACTGTCGTTGTCTTTCTAGAAGCAAGACCTCTAGCAACCATATTAGGACGATATCCCAAATCTTCAATTACTTTTAACACTCTTTGTTTGGTTGCTTCTGCAACCTTTTCTGGGTTGTTTAAAACCCTAGAAACCGTCGCTAAAGAGACATCTGCTCGCTTAGCCACATCATAAATAGTTACATTTCCTGCCATTTTAATTCTCCTTTTTATACTATATTAGTATAGCATATACTGTAAGGGCTTTCAAATGAAATGTAATGAAAATGATGTTTTGTTACATTTCAACAACATTTCACAAAATTACAACAAAGAAAAAAGGGCCGTAGCCCTGTAAGTAGTAATACTTAGCGTTTTTCTTTAATTCTTGCTGCTTTTGCGGATAATTTACGGATATAATGAAGTTTAGCTCTTCTAACTTTACCTCTTCTTACCAATATGATTGAATCAATTGCTGGTGAATGAACCGGGAAGGTTCTTTCAACACCAATTCCGTATGATATTTTACGAACAGTAAATGTTTCCGATACTCCGCCACCTTGACGTTTAATTACAAGTCCTTCAAACACTTGGATTCTTCTTCTTTCGCCTTCAATGATTTTAACATTGACTTTGACGGTATCTCCAGGTGAGAATTCAGGAATATCATCTCTAAGATGACTTTTAGTAATTTCATCAATTAAAGCTTGCCCTTTAGGTCTTGACATAATTTCACTCCTATACTTCCAGTTTTCATGCCCTATTGGCAGCGGACTACTGTGCTTTTATAAACCTTTTTTATTATAACAAAATTATTTGTTATTAGCAATTTTTTTAACTAAATCTAAATCTTTTTCAGTTAGTTTAGCTTTTTTTAATAGATCGGGTCTTTTTTGAAAAGTCTTTTTTAAAGACATTTCATGACGCCAATCTTCAATCTTTTTATGGTGTCCTGATAATAAAATATCTGGAACCTTCAAACCTTTATATTCTTCCGGTTTAGTATATTGTGGGTATTTAAGTAACCCGTCACTTAAAGTTTCTTCTAAAACCGATTCTTCTGCAATTACTCCAGGTATTAACCTTGAGATTACATCTACTAAAACCATGGCCGGTATTTCTCCACCTGTTAAAATATAATCACCAATTGATAGTTCATAATCAATTAAACTATCAATTCTGGCATCAATTCCTTCATAATGACCACATAATAAAATTAAGTGTTCAAAATCTTTGAGTTGAAAAGCAATTTGTTGAGTTAATAATTTTCCTTGAGGTGATAAATAAATAACTTTTGTGTTAGCTTTTTTAAGTGCGTTAATCGCGTCATAAAAGGGCGGAAAGGCCATCAACATCCCAGCACCACCACCATAAGGCGTATCATCGATGTTTTTATGTTTATTGTGACTATAATTTCGTAATTGATGTAGATTTACAACTAATTTATCGTTTGAAATTGCTCTTTTTACAATTGATGTTTCTAAAAAGTTTTCAAACACTTCCGGAAAAATAGTAATAATATCAATAATCATAATAATCCCTCAATCGGTTTAATAGTTACAAATTTATCAACTGATAAAACAAACTCTTTTACAAATGGAACCAAGATCCTTTTACCTGCTTTATTATAAATTACTAAAGTTTGTTGTAATGCTAACAATATATCTTTAATAATTCCTACATATTGACCATCATCAGTGTAGACTTCTAAGCCGATTAAAGCTTGGTATTCCCATTCATTTTCATCTAAGATTGGTTTTTCATCGGTAAACAATTCAAAACCTCTTAAATTTTCAACCTCTTCGATTTTGGAAAATTCCCTAAATTTAATAATTAAATTTTTACCTTGGTCTTTAACTTGTTCGATTGTTAAATTTACCATTTTATCATCGATATTGATAAATATTTTTTTACCTTTGTTAAAACGAGGAAAATCCGTATCTTCAAAAACTTTCACTTCGCCTTTTAAGCCATGAGGTTTAATAATTTTTCCTATATAGTACATCTTAGAATGAATCGATTTCTAATTGAACACGGCGCTGTTCTTTAGAAGCTGCGGCATAGACAATAGTTCGAATCGCATTAGCCGTTCTACCGCTTTTACCAATTGTTCGGCCGATATCTTTTTCATTTACAAACAAACTTATAGTTATTTCATCTTCGGTTTCTTCTAAAATTTTAACTACAATATCTTCAGGATAGATGACTAATGGCGCTACAATATCTTTAATTAATTTTTCATAGTTTATTGCCATTTTAATCCCCCCCTATTTTGTTGGTACTTTATATTTTTTAAATAGGGAACGAACAGTTTCAGTTGGTAAGGCTCCGTTAGTAATCCATTTTAAAACTTTTTCTTGATCAACATTAACCGCTTCTTTTAAAGGGTCGTATGTCCCAAGAATTTCTAGGAACTTGCCATCTCTTGATGTTTTTGAATCGCTGGCTACTATTCTATAAAATGGTTTTTGTTTAGCTCCAAAACGTTGAAGACGTATTCTTACTGCCATAAATATCACTCTCTTTCTTAATTTTCTTTACTTTTATATAGTAATATAAAGTCTATTTTCTGTCAAGCAAAACAACTTGACATCAAAAATTAAGTTCTTCATTAAACATTGGAGCTTCTTCCAACTTAACAAAGTATTTAGTATTTTCTAAAGTTTTTTTAACTTCAGGATAATAACTTTCATCACAATAAAAATAAGCAGCTTTTTGTTTTTGTGATACAAACGTAACATTAACATTTAAAGCTATTAACTTGTTTACAAAGCTAGGTTTTTTAAAATAAACTACATAAGCTTTTCTTTCGGTTTTCATAAATATCCTCCTTTAATGTTAGGTGAAATTGTTTGCGCTATTTCAAGCATAATTCGATTGATTTGGTCGTTAATTTTTCTTTCTAATTGAAAATAATCTTTTACTTCTTTTTTATTATATAAAGTCGTCTTAGCTTTTATAAAATCGTCGGTCGTTTCTTTATTTAAATTATGTAACTCTTTTTGATAGTTATAAATTTCTTCGGTTTTTTTAAAGGTTGTAATTTCTTCTTGATATAGCTTGGGTATTTCTTTTTTAAGTTTTTTAAGTAGTTGAAAATCTGGACTTTCAATTATCTTTTTTAATAGCCTTTCGGTTGCTTCTATTATTTCTAAATTCATAAGAGTTCCTCTCTTTTAAATTCAATATATTGCCCTGGTTTAAGGTTTGCCAGTTTTAATTTTCCAATTTGAATTCTTTTTAAATTAATAACTTTATTATCTAAATAGATAAACATTTTCTTAACTTGATGGTATTTTCCCATGTTAATTTCGACTTCAACTTTTTTAGGTTCTAGCCATTTAACGCTTAAGGCTTTTGATTCATATAAATCTTTTTTGGCATTTCTTAAATAATGAGGTAATAAAAGTTTTTCTAACTCTTCTTTTGTAATTTCTTTTTCAAGTGTTGCTTGATAAATTTTTGAAACTTCTTTGTTTGGAGAAGTTATTTCATGAGCAAATTTTCCTAAAGTTGTTAAAATTAATAGTCCTTCGCTATCT
>CAZRWC010000020.1:16153-16377 GCA_964603705.1 uncultured Acholeplasmataceae bacterium | reverse complement strand
GGTTGGTTTTCCACATGGTGCAAACTTGATGTCAGTTAAAGCCTTTGAAACTACACAAGCCTATAATGACGGTGCTGATGAGTTTGATATGGTGATTAATATTGCCGCTTTAAAAGAAAAAAATTATGATTTAGTTTTAGAAGAAATCAAAGCGGTAGTCAAAGCAGCTTTAGGTAAAACCGTTAAAGTAATTATTGAAACATGTTATTTAACCGACGAAGAAA
>CAZRWC010000020.1:13987-16100 GCA_964603705.1 uncultured Acholeplasmataceae bacterium | reverse complement strand
CTGAGTTATCTTTAGAAGCTAAAGCCCATTTTGTGAAAACTTCAACTGGTTTTGGAACTAGAGGTGCAGCTTTAAAAGATGTTGAATTAATGGATGAAGTTTTAAAAGGAAAAGCCGAGATTAAAGCATCTGGTGGCATTAGAACTTATGATGAAGCCCTAGAGTTAATCGAAGCGGGTGCAACAAGGATTGGTGCATCTAAAGGAATTGACATTATTAATGGAGAGAAAAAATGATCCCAACACCACATATAGAGTTAAAAGAAGTTAATAAAATTGCCAAAACAGTCTTAATGCCTGGTGATCCACTAAGAGCAAAACATATTGCTGAAAAATATTTAACTGATGTTGAACAAATCAATGGCATTAGAAATATGTTTGGCTATACTGGTAAATATAAAGGAAAAAAAGTTAGTGTCATGGGTTCAGGGATGGGAATGCCTTCGATTGGTATTTATTCTTATGAATTATATAGTTTTTATGGTGTTGAAAGTATTATTAGAGTTGGTTCAGCTGGTTCATATTCAGCAGATTTAAATCTTTATGATGTTGTTTTAGCAACCGCCGCCGCTTCTGAATCTAGTTATGCTAAAACGATGGGTTTAACTAATAAAAAAGTTTTAAAACCGACCACCTCCTTAAATAATCGCTTAGAAAAAACCGCCATTAGTCTAGATATTCCTATTCATAAAGCAGTAATTCATTCATCTGATGTCTTTTATCGCTTAAAGACTGATGGCTATAAAGAGTTGATGACTAAATATGATGTTAAGTGTGTAGAAATGGAGTCGTTTGCTTTATTTGCTAATGCCAAAGCTTTAGGCAAAAAGGCGGCTTGCCTTTTGACAATTAGTGATTCGTTTGTAACCAATGAAGTAACTACAGCTGCTGAACGCCAAAATTCATTTAATAAGATGATTGAGATAGCTTTAGAAAGTTTAATTAAATAAGTCCAAATATTCAAATATTTAATAATAGTAATCCACAAAGATCTAAATAAAAACATAAATATGTTTTATAGGTCTTTTTTTAATTAAAAAGCGAATATATTTTATTTATTAGGCTAAAAAATGAATTTTGGTTAAAATAATAAATTCTTTATAATAAGCATAAAGGAGGAAAATATGCTTAATCAAGTTATATTTGTTGGCCGCTTAACCCATGATCCAGAAATCAAAAAACTAGATGATGGAAGAAAAGTTTGTGATATTACAATCGCAGTTAGAAGAGCATTTAAAAACATTGATGGTGAATATGATACAGACTTTATTAAAATTAGCTTATGGGAAGGTCTAGCAGAGGTAGTAAGTGGTTATGCTGAAAAGGGATGCCTACTAGCAGTTAAAGGGAGACTGCAAACCCGAAAGTATGACCTAAATGAAGGAAAATGGATGACAGTTTATGAAGTAGTTGGTGAAAGAATAACATACCTAGCACCAGGGAAAAACAAAAAAAATCAAGAACCCCGTCTTGATGATGAAGATTTTGAACCATAAATAGTGGAATCAAAAACATTAAACGGTTTTTATTAAGAAATAAAGCCGTTTTTTGTTAGATAATATATTATCAAGCATATTAGTTTATTATATTTTTATTTATATTATAATAAATATGAACTCTCCGAATCATAGGAGTGGGGGAACCAAATTTATGGGGTGAATCTAATTTATTAGAGAGGGCACTTAATGTTCTTAATCCGTCAGCTAACCTCATAGGAGTTATTAAGCGTATATAGTTATACGTTTTTTTTATGAAGTTAGGAGAGGTAAAAAATGGACTTAGTTTTAAAAATTGCAATTGTATTGTTAGTAGGGTTTATTGGAGGGAAAGTTGCCAAAAAACTTAAACTTCCAGAAGTCTCAGGTTATTTAGTTTTTGGTTTAATTTTAGGGCCAAGTGCTATGCTGCTTTTTGGTGGCGGCGAAGGTTTGATTACTGATGGTGATCAAAACACGTTAAAATTTATTAGTGAAATAGCCTTAGCTTTTATAGCTTTCTCAATCGGTAGTGAATTTAATTTAAATCAAATGAAAAGAATCGGTAAAAAAGTAAATACGATTACTATTTTTGAAGTATTGTTTGCGATTTTATCAGTTTTTATAATCTTGTTTTTT
>CAZRWC010000020.1:0-13977 GCA_964603705.1 uncultured Acholeplasmataceae bacterium | reverse complement strand
AAATTCATTGCTAGTAAATATAAAAGCTAAGGTTATTCCAAAACCAGAACCAATTATGGTTGGCTATCAACCTTTTAGTAAAGGAAATATTGCCTTTGGTTTAGTTTTAGCTTCAATGAGTGCTGCTACAGCTCCTGCAGCAACTTTAATGGTTATGAGACAATATAGAGCTTATGGGCCAGTTACTAAAACTATTTTACCTGTAACAGCATTAGATGATATTTATGGTATTGTTATATTTGGCTTTTTCATTTCAATCGCTCAAATGCTTGTCTCTACAACTTATATTCCGATTTGGTTGATAATTACTAAACCATTTATTGAAGTTTTTGGTTCACTTTTAATCGGAGGGCTTATTGGTTTTGTTTTATCAAAAGTAATTGATAGATTTGATAAGGTTAGAGATGATATGCAAGTAATCTCTGTTATTGCAATTTTGTTAGGTATAGGGGTATCAGTTTTAATTAATAATGCTTTTAAAGATTATAATTTAGGTGTTTCAAGTTTGTTAATTAATATTATGATTGGTACAGTGGTGGCTAATTTAGTTAAAAAACCAAGTAATACCTTTAACAGCGTCAATGATTTTACTACTCCCTTTTATGTAATTTTCTTTACATTAGCCGGTGCCTCTTTGAATTTAGGTATTATCAAAAATTCAATTTTAATCTCAATTTTAGCGGTTGCCTATATTTTTGCTAGAGGATTTGGTAAAATAAGTGGGGCATTTGTTGGTGCCCACGTTGCCAAAGCTGATGACAATGTTAAAAAGTACTTAGGACTAGCGCTATTGCCGCAAGGTGGAGTTTCGTTGGGCTTGCTGGTAATTGTAAATAAACAGATGATGGATTTTTACCCATTAATATCGACAATTATCATGTTAAGTATTTTAGTTTATGAAACTACAGGACCTATTTTTGCTAAACTAGCAATTAGCAAAGCTGGTGAAATTCATGGTCTTGATAGATTGGACGAATTATCTTCAATTGAAGGTATCATCTAGAAGGAGGAGTTATGCAAGTATTATTTATTATTTTAAATGATTTATCTCATTTACCAACTATATTAGACACATTTGTTAGATTGCAAGTTAGAGGTGCGACTATTTTAGATAGTGAAGGAATGGCCAAAGCAGTTTTAGAATACGAAGGCTTAAATTATTTTTTAAGTGGTCCTTTTAGAGGTATTAATGCGAAAAGTGTCGGTCAATCGAAAACTATTTTTACCGTTATACCAAAAGATGAACAAGTACCTGTTGTAATTGAAGAAATTCAAAAAGTTTTAAATACTTCCAAAGAAGGGGTAATTGGTTTTATGTTTACTTTACCTGTTTCAGGTATTTATCCTTTAAAAGGCAAAAAATAATCATATTTTTTAGTATATAATTTGTAGAAGACTAAAAGTTTAAAAGGCTTTTAGTCTTTTTTTCTAGATTTTGTTTGTTATTAATGAAATTAATTCATTAATTTGTTAAAATAAAACTATAGATTAAAAAGACAATAGTCTAAAAATAAAAAAAATAAGGAAGGGGCGAGTAGTTATCTACTCAATTACGAACATGAAAATAGATTATAAAAATGAAGTCCTAAAAAGAAAAGATGACATCCTTAAAGATTTACAAGAATTAATTAAAATACCATCTGAGTTAACAACTTTTGATCCTAATAGAGAAAATATGCCATTTGGTGAAGGGCCTAAACAAGCTTTAGATTATATGCTAGGACTAGGGATTAGAGATGGCTTTATTACTAATGAGTATGATGGTTATGCTGGGGATATACAATATGGTGATCAAGCGGAATTTATTGCTATGCTTGGTCATTTAGATGTTGTTCCAGCTGGAAATGATTGGATAAACCCACCTTATGAAGGTGTAATCATTGATGGTATTATGTATGGAAGAGGCACAGAAGATGATAAGGGGCCAACCATCGCTGCTTATTATGCTTTAAAGATTTTAAAAGATTTAAAGATTCCTTTGAGTAAACGTATAAAATTAATTTTAGGTACTGATGAAGAATCAGGATCAAGATGTATTCAATACTATTTGACTAAAGATAGTGAAGTTCCAGTTGCTGGTTTTGTACCTGATGCCGATTTTCCTTTAATATATGCTGAAAAAGGGATTGCCAACATAATTATCGAAGGTGATATTAAAGACCGAAAAATCTATCAAATAAAATCGGGTTTTAGACCCAATATGGTGCCAGATTTTGCAAATTTAATTATGCAAAATGATTATTTAGAAGAAGCTTATTCTTTTGAAAGTGAAGATTTTGAGTATAGTTATAATGATGTACCTAACTTTATGCAAACCAATTTTAAATTTGTTGGAAAAAGTGCTCACGGCTCAACGCCAGAATTAGGTAAAAATGCTGTTTTTGAAATGGTTCAATTTCTAAAATACGCTAGAGTAAAAAATCAATTAGTTGAATTACTTGATGATTTATTTGTTGATGACACAAGAGGCGTTAAGTTAGGAATAAA
This sequence comes from uncultured Acholeplasmataceae bacterium, assembly GCA_964603705.1. Classification (GTDB taxonomy): domain Bacteria; phylum Bacillota_I; class Bacilli_A; order Acholeplasmatales; family Acholeplasmataceae; genus CAZRWC01. The sequence goes on along the minus strand of CAZRWC010000020.1, from coordinate 11,490 downwards.
TCACCATGATAAAGAAATGGGAGATTTAATTGTCAATTTAGGTGTTTTAGAATTAATCGATAATCATTATAAAATTGTTCTTAATTTAAGATTGCCAAAAGGTGTTAACTTTTTAGTAGTTAAAAATAAAATTGCTGCAAAAATTGAAAAATATAAAGCATATATAAGCGATGCAACTATTTCGGAATTATTATATGTGGATCCAAATAGTGAATTGGTTACTACTTTAATGGATGTTTATCGCCGACAAACGGGCGATTTAAAAGCTAAGCCGGTTACGATTGGTGGTGGAACTTTTGCTAGAACTATGCCAAATTTGGTTGCTTTTGGGCCACATTTTCCTGGGAAAGTTTCTAAAATTCACCAACCAGATGAATTTATTGAAATCGAAGATTTACTAAATGCTACAGCGATTTATCTAGAAGCATTATATGAACTAGCTAAATAATAATTATATAGGGGATATAAAAATGAAACAGTATTTAAAAATGTGTCAGGATGTTTTAGAAAACGGTAAATTTAAAGATGATCGGACAAAAACTGGAACGATTTCTATGTTTGGGTATCAAAGTCGTTACAATTTAGAAGAAGGCTTTCCTTTATTAACGACAAAAAGAGTTTTCTTAAAAGGAATTATTCATGAGTTATTATGGTTTATAGCGGGAGAAACCAATATAAGACCGCTAGTTTTAAACAATGTCAATATTTGGAATGAATGGCCTTATGAAAAATATAAAGCTAGCGCTGATTATCAAAATGAAAGTTTAGAGGAATTTGTCGAAAAAATTAAAACTGATGATAATTTTAGCAAAAAATATGGTGAATTAGGACCAGTCTATGGAAAGCAATGGCGCGATTTTAGAGGTTTTGACCAATTAAAATTTATTGTTGAAGAAATTAAGCGAAACCCTTTGTCAAGAAGATTAATTGTTTCAGCTTGGAATCCAGCAGAATTAAGCGAAATGGCTTTACCACCTTGTCATGCCTTTATGCAATTTTATGTTAATGATGGTAAATTATCGTTGCAACTTTATCAAAGAAGTGGTGATATATTTTTAGGGGTACCTTTTAATATTGCCTCATACTCTTTATTGTTAATGATGGTTGCTCAAGTTACTAACTTAATTCCTTCTGAATTTGTTCATACAATTGGTGATGCACATCTATATAATAATCATCTTGACCAAATTAAATTACAACTTTCTAGAGAACCAAAAAAATTACCGACAATGAAATTAAATCCAAATGTGAAATCATTATTTGATTTTAAATTTGAAGATTTCGAATTAGAAAATTATCATCCACATCCACGTATTAAAGGAAGTGTGGCTGTATGATTACTTTAATTTTTGCCATGGATGAAAATAGGGTTATTGGCTTAGATAATGAATTACCTTGGCATTATAAAGATGACTTAATTTTTTATAAAAATAAAGTCGAAGGTAAAACAGTTTTAATGGGTGACTTAACTTACCAATCATTAAAAAAGTATTATAAAACTAAGCCACTTCCATATAAAAAAATCTATGTTGCAAATTTTGAAGATAAAGAATATGTTGATGCAATTAGAATCAATGATTTAATCGCTTTTTTAAAAATCAATCAAGAAGATATATTTATAGTCGGTGGCAAAACTATTTATGAACTTTCGCTTGAATTTGCAGATAATATCTATATTACCTACATATTAGATAAGCATATAGGAAATGTTTATATAAAGCCGTTTTCTTTAGATAAATATCGTCTTACATGGAAAAACGTGATACCGAAATTAATTTTTACAAAATACGAAAGGATTAAATAAAATGTTTTTTACTGTTATAACGCTACTTATTTCAGGATCTTATTTTACATTAATGAGCATTTTTGTTACGCCAGAGTGGTGGTATTATTTAATTTGGCTTGTAACATCAATTCCTATTTTTTATTTAAGTATGATTGTTATGGTGTTATTATACTCAATTACCTTTAACAAATGGTTGCCAGTTAATAATAAATTTAAAGCATTTATGTATCATGATGTTGCTAACTGGGCTTTAATATGGATTTTTAATGTTCATGTTAAAACAACCGGACGCAAAAACATTCCTAAAAAAGGGAATTTAGTAATTTATGCTAACCATAAAACTGACCTTGATCCGTTACTGGCAGTTGTTGCTATTACTAGACAAGTGTCTTTTACTCCAAAAAGCGAACTATATCATTATTGGCCTATTAATGCTTGGTTAGATGCAATAGCCGCAATTAGAATTTATCGCGATGATGATCGTATGACTTTAAAAGAATTAGTAAAAGGAATTAATAATGCTAAAAACGGTTTAGCATATATGATTTATGCCGAAGGAGGTATAAAAGATCGGTCAACCGATCGTATAACTCAAGATTTAAAAGCTGGTTCTTTTAAATTAGGTCAAAAAGCCGAAGCTGATATATTACCGATTTCTGTTCACAACAATCATTTAGTTGGTGAAAGGTCGCCTTTTAAAAACACCAAAGTTGCTGTTACAATTCATCCTTTAATAAAATTTGAAGATATTAAAGATTTATCAACAGTTGAATTAGGAACTAAAATAAAAGAGATTATTAATAGTGATTTCGAGGAAGAAAATGTATAAATCAAAATTAGATATTAAACAAACTCAAAAGGCTATAAAATTAGCTAAAGATACTTTTGAAAAAAAACTTATTAAAATTTTAAATCTTCATCGCGTCTCAGCACCGATTGTAGTTTTTAAGTCTGAGATGATTAATGACGACTTAGGTTTAAAGGATTCACCAATCAAATTTAAGGCGCCTAATCTAGATGACCAAGTGTTAGAAATTGTTCAATCACTTGCTAAATGGAAAAGAATAGCGCTATTAAATTATGGTTATAGCGAGGGAGAAGGAATTTATACTGATATGAATGCTCTTAGACCAAAAGATCAATTAGATGAAACTCACTCATTATATGTCGATCAATGGGATTGGGAATTAATTATTAATAAAGAACAAAGAACCTTAGAGTTTTTACATACGATTGTAAAAAAAATCATCCAAGCATTAAAAGAAACTAAAAAAATTATTCACAATGAATTTAGTGTTTTAGATGAACCGATTTGTAGTGATGTCTTTTTTATTTCAAGTTATGATTTAAAAAAAATGTATCCCGATAAAAGTTTAGAGGAACGAGAAAATTTAATTACAAAATTACACAAAACTGTTTTTATTAATCAAATTTCCCCACTAGATGATGAATCATTAAGAGCACCTGATTATGATGATTGGAAATTAAATGGAGATATATTAATTTGGTCTAATATCTTAAATCAAGCAATTGAAATTTCTTCGATGGGAATAAGAGTTGATAAAAAATCTTTATTGGAACAAGTAAAACTTGCAAATAGAGAAGAGTTATTAAACGGTAACTACCATCAAATGATTATTGATCAAAAGCTGCCATTAACAATTGGTGGTGGAATTGGTCAATCGAGACTTTGTATGATTTTATTAGAAAAAAGTCATATTGCCGAAGTTCAAGCTTCGGTTTGGAGTGAAGAAGAAAAAGCTAAATTTGAAAAAAATAATTTGCAAATTTTATAAAAAAATACCGGCACTAATAGCCGGTTTTTTATTGATTATTAAGTTCATTGATAATTTTGTAACTATTACCATTATATTTTAGTATAAAAATCGCCCCGTTTTTAATAAATGTTCTAAAATTAAAAGTATTTGGATTCATTTTAATTAAAATTGATTTAATCGTGTGGGAATGACAAGCGATTAAGATTGTTTGCTTAGAGTGTTTTAAATATAAATTTTTTATCCCCTCATTAACACGTTTGATAATGGCTTGGTCGTTTTCATAATCACCAGTTTCTATTTTAATTGGGAAAACATCTTTGACTTTTTTCGCTTCATAGGGGCCAAAATTACGTTCAAAAAAATGCTCATCTTTTATAATTTCATAATCAAGATTTAATTCTTTTTTAATAATATTCGCGGTTTCAAATGCCCGATCTGAAGGGCTTGAATAGATTAAATCAAATTTAATGTTGCTTTTCTTTAAAGCGTTAGCAGTCTTTAAAGCATCTAATTTACCGTTATCATTTAAAGGAATATTTGAGCGTCCTTGAACTAAACTTTTACGGTTATATTCTGTTTCTCCATGTCTAACTAAAATAATCTTCATTTAATCACCTTTCATGCTAAAATTATATCATAGATTTCATATTATGGCTTTGTTTGTGCTAAAATAGAATTAGATATTATTGATAATATTAAACTTATTAAAGGTCGAAAGGAGAAATAATTAAATAAAATTATTTAGTTATTAATAAAACGATGAAAACATTAGATTTAATTATTAAAAAAAGATCGGGAGATATTTTAACCGATCAAGAAATTACTTTTTTAATTACCGAATATGTTAAAGGTAACATCCCTGATTATCAAATGTCAGCTTTTTTGATGGCAGTTTATTTTCAAGGAATGACTGAACATGAGTCGACGGCATTAGCATTAGCAATGCGTGATTCAGGCGATAAATATGATTTAGATTTAATTTCAGGTATTAAGGTAGATAAACATTCCACTGGTGGTGTAGGTGATAAAGTGACACTTGTATTAGGGCCAATGGTAGCAAGTTTAGGAGCTAAATTTGCTAAAATGAGCGGAAGAGGGTTAGGTCATACTGGCGGTACTATTGATAAATTAGAAGCGATTCCTAATTTTCAAATTGAACAAGATTATCAAACATTTACCAAACAGGTTGAAAGTATTGGAATTGCGATAATCGGTCAAAGTGAAAATATTACACCAGCTGATAAAAAACTATACTCTTTAAGAGATGTGACTGGAACAGTCGATAGTATTCCTTTGATTGCCTCTTCAATCATGAGCAAAAAATTAGCAAGTGGAGCTGATGCAATTGTATTAGATGTAAAAGTTGGAAGTGGTGCTTTTATGACTAATTTGCTCGAAGCCGAAAAACTTGCGAATTTAATGGTTAAGATAGGTCGTTTAGCTGGAAAAAAAATGACTGCTATAATTACTAATATGGATAAACCATTAGGACACAAAATAGGTAACTCTTTAGAAATTTATGAATCAATTGAAACATTAAAAGGTAAGGGGCCAAGCGATTTAGTTGATGTTTGTGTTGAAATTGGAGCTCATTTATTAATTGATGCGAAACTCTATGATAATTTTGAAGAAGCTAAAAAAGCCTTAAGCGGTACTTTAACTGATCAAAGCGCTTTTAATAAATTTAAAGAATTGGTAATAGCACAAGGCGGCGATATTAGAGTTGTTGAAAATCCAGAACTATTAATTCAAGCTCCAACTTATAAATTGCTGGCTAAACAAAGTGGTTATTTAGAAAAAATAATAACTTCTGATGTTGGAGTTGCCGCTAGAGTATTAGGGGCAGGAAGATTAACAAAAGAAGATAAACTTGATTTGGAAGTAGGAATTGATCTTCATAAAAAAATTGGCGATAAAATATCTAAAGGTGATTTAATTGCTACTATTTATCATCATGATAAGGGATTAGAAGAAGCAATTGTAACTTTAGAAAAAGCTTTAATAATTGGTAAAAACAAAAAAGAAGTAAGATTAATTGAAAAAACCATAAAATGATGATAAAATAAAAATATAAATCACGGGGAGCCTTAACGGCTGAGAGGAATTGATTTCGACCCGCAGACCTGAATTGGATAATGCCAACGTAGGAATGATTGCCCTGTGATATGACAGGGCTTTTTTATTGGAGGAATTTTTTATGGAAGAAAAGAAAAAAATCTTTATTTTAAGATATAGTTTGATGTTAATTATTTTGTTAATTTTTCTTAGCAGTCTTATCTTAACATTTGTCTTAAATTTTAGTCGAATAATCGATTATAAAAACGAATTAGGAGAATTAATATTTAAAGATTATAATCAAATAGTATTGCTTGTTTTTGCTGGCGTTACAGTTTTATTTGGGTTGGCAATTTCATTTACTTATTTATATGATTATTTAAAGGATAGACAATTACAAGGTCTTGATTTTACAAATCTAAAAAGTCAAATAACTCGAATAGTTTTTGGTATCTTAGTTTTTATTTTTAATTTATTTTTATTGTTCTTTGTGCCAATTAAAAGAAACGATTTAAAATGGGGGATGGCTTTAGCAGCGGTAATATTTTCTGGTTTGATTGTTTTAACTACCCTTTATAATTTGTTAGTTTTTAAAAAACAAATTAAAGAAAACAATCTATCAATAAATATAATTGCAGAAGGAGCAATTGCAGCGGCTTCATCGGTTGTGTTTGGTTTAATATCTGATATGATACCTTTTTTAAGATTGTCAACTGGGGGAGGAGTAAGTTTATCGATGTTACCAATCTTTTTAATAAGTTATCGAAGAGGGTTTAAAACAGGCCTTATTACTGGTTTTATATATGGTTTGGCTAATCTGTTAATAAGTGGTTTATTAATCCATCCTGGTTCGATTTTCTTTGATTATTTAATTCCTTTTACTTTATTGGGAATCGCGGGTTTATTTGCAAAAAAAGCCCAATCTGGTAATATTTTGGTTACCATTTTAGGCGTTTTATTAGGTGGCTTTCTAAGATATTTATCACATAGTTTTTCAGGTGTTTTATTTTTTTCTATGTATGCACCAGAAAATATGAATCCTTGGTTTTATTCATTTATAGCTTATAATTTGCCTTATATGTTAATTTCTACCGCGTTAGCATTAATTATAATTTTAGTAATTAGAAAAAGATTAATTATAACTGATACACGGATTGTATAACTTTTAGATAATCAATTCTTGGGATATAACCAAAAGGTATTTCGTAGCATTCATCTTGAAAAACACTATATGGGATGGATTTTCTTCCATCTTTTTTATTTTGGTTATCCCAAAAATCAAATAAAATCTTAACAGGTAATAAAAAATATTTATTATAAGCACGCCAATTAACTATTAAAAAGGCTATCCCGCCGTGTTCGGTAACTGACTTTAAATGTTTGATTTGATGAGGGTGGATGTTTCTTAATGGCATTGATGTTTTTGAAGAGGTTTCTTTTGCATCAAAATCGATATATCTTCCTTTATAAATGCCGTTGAAATCTGTGGTTGAAGGTGTTTTATAGTAAGCCTCAGTAATTTTAGCGCGATTTCTAGCCGGATAATTAACATTTACCACTTGAATAGGAGTTGGTTTTTTATAAATAACGGCAATATTATTATTTAAATAATATAAATTTGTTTCTTCTAAATCTTTTTCTAAAGTCATTCCTAAGTTTGATGGAACAAACTCTCTTTCAGTTATTTTCTTTTTTATCGGATATTTTATATTCATTTTAAATTGAGTATTTAACTCAAATACACCTCCTAGTTTTATTTACTTCAATTTTATCATAAATTAGATGACTTTACTAAAAATAATCATTTATGTTATAATACCAATAGAAATCAAAACGATACAAAGGAAAGTGAAAAATAATGAGTAAGATAGGAATTTTTGCGCTGGGTGGACTAGATGAAAACGGCAAAAATATGTATATAGTTGAAGTTGACGACAAATTGTTTATATTGGATGCAGGTTTAAAATATCCAACCGCAGAGATGTTAGGTATAGATGAAATAATACCGGATTTTTTAATGTTAGTACCGGCTAAAAAAAGGATTAAAGGAATCTTTATTTCTCATCCGCATGAAGATCATATAGGAGCTCTACCAGAGTTACTTAGAGTCTTAGAAGTGCCGGTTTATGCAACTAATTTAGCAGCTGAAATAATTATTGATAATTTAGAAGAAAATGAAATTGATGTTAGTAAATTAGAAATTAATAGCATCAAAGAAAATGATGTAATAACTTTTGATGATGTAAAGGTTTCTTTTTTTCAAACCACTCATTCAATTCCTCATTCAATTGGAATTGCAATTGAAACAGTTGATGGTGTGATAGTTTATACAAGTGAATATACTTTAAATCAATCAGTTAATCCTCAATATCAAACCGACTATAAAAGAATTAGTGAATTAGCTAATAAAAATGTATTGGCATTGTTAATTGAATCAGGCGGGGTTTTAAACGTCCCAGAACCAAGTGCAAATGAAATTTTAACGCATAAATTAAACAATGTGTTTTTAACTGCAACCGGCAGAATCATTTTCACTTTGTTTTCATCTGATTTATTAAAAATTCAAAAAATTGTCGATTTAGCACTTCATCATAAGAAAAAAATCGCAATTATTGGCCGAAAAGCCCAAAGAATTGTTGACATTGCCTTAGACAACGGTTATTTAAATATTCCTAAAGATGCCTTAGTTAATTTACGATTCATTGATGAGAAAAATAAAAATGACGACCCAAATTTGGTTTGTTTAGTTACCGGAAGTCGCCATGAACCTTTTTATATGCTACAAAGAATTGTTAAAAAAACTGATCGACTAATAAACATTGATGAAGATGACACCGTAGTATTACTAACATCTCCTGTACCTGGCACTGAAAAAATGGCAGCTCGCACTTTAGATATTTTACATCGAAGTGAAGCTGAGATTATTACCCTTGAGCGTAAATACTTATCAACTTCACATGCCAATGCAGATGAAGTTAAAATGATGATTAATTTATTAAGACCCAAATATATTATTCCAGTAATAGGTGAGTATAGATATCAATATACTACAAAAAAATTAGCATTATCGCTTGGTTATAGTGATAATAATGTTATTTTACTTGATAATGGTGATGTTTTGAGAATTGAAAAAGGTCGTTACTATGTTTCCAAAGGTGATATTAAAACTGGTGACATATTAATTGATGGCACACCTATGATAGATAATAATGATGTAATTATGCGCGATAGAGCTTTATTAGCAGAAGATGGAGCGGTTTTAGTTATTGCCAATGTAAATCCCAAAGATAAAACTATCGTTGGTGAAATTGAAATTTTAACTAAAGGATTTATTTTTAGTAGTGACACAACCGAAGTAATCGATAATTTGAAATTATTATTTGTTGATTTATCGGAAAGATTTTTAAATGCTAAATATATTAATTGGAATGATTATAAGAGGTTTACAAGAGGAGAAATGTCAAAGTTTTTGTATAAAACTATGAAAAAAAGACCGATTGTCTTACCGGTTATAATTTCAACTGAAATATAAAAAAAAAGATTGTCTATTTTCTTACTTGATTTAGACAATCTTTTTTTATTTAAGCTAATTAATGAGTAGCGATTGAATTTGCCTCGTTTTGCATCAAAGCATATGAAACAATGCCAAAACCAAACAATGATAAGACTAAATATAAAACACCATTGTTTTTAGCACCTTGCATTTCTAATCTTGCACCAACTTTATAGTTCCAGACTAATGCATAAATACCAAACGAAAATAATGTAACTATAAAATGAAGAAATCCACCAAAACCTTCGTTTGTCTGGCTTTTAAGTTCGATCTGAAATTTTATATACCAATAGATTATATAAATTCCAAAAGTGAAAAAACTTAAAAGTAAAAATGCTACAATTCCTCTTTTTTTCATAAAAAATCTCCTTTTCATTTATTTTAGTATAAATTTCACAAAAAATCAAGCATTCGTTACTAATCGCGGTTTTTTAACTTTTCAATTAAATCAAGTCGCTCTTTTAGAGCTTTTTCATATTTTGTTTCAGTTTTCGGAATATAATATTTTTTGTTTTGAATTTTGCTTGGTAAATAATTTTGATCAGTTAAAGAATTTAAATAATCATGAGGAAATTTATAAAGCTCTGGTTTTGAAATTAAGATTTGATTGTTTAAAAAATTGGGTATTAAGCCGGTATCAATTGTCTCTAAATCTTTTAAAGCAAAATCGATTGCGGTAATTGCGCTATTTGATTTTGGACTTAAAGCCATTTCAATTACTATATTGCTTAAAGGAATTCTTGCTTCAGGAAAGCCGAGTTTTTTAGAAACTTCACAAGCAAGATAAACTTTATTATGTAAATTTGGATTAGCTAAGCCAATATCTTCATACGAAATGACCATTAATCTTCTAATTATTGATTCTAAATCACCTAAAACTATTAATCTAGCTAAATAATGAAGGCTGGCATGGACATCGCTACCTCTAATTGATTTTTGTAAAGCTGATAATAAAATATAATAATTATCACCATCGCTATCTAAATTTAAATTTACTTTTCCCATAACCATTTTAATGCTAGAAGAAGTAATTGTATCGCCGTCTTTTAAAACTAAGGTGGCCGCTTCTAATAAATTAAGTGCACTTCTTACTTCGTGATTAGAAAAGCGTATAATTAAATCGATGGCATTGGCGTTGATATTTAAATCAAGGTCTAAAAATTCTAAACCCTTTAGGATAACTGATTTCAAATCATCATCTGTCAATTCGTTTACTCGGTATAAATGACATCTTGATCTAATAGCTGGATTTACTGTTTGATAAGGATTTAGGGCAGTTAAGCCAATTATAGTTACTTTACCGTTTTCTATAAAGGGTAGTAAATAGTCTTGTATATCGGTTTTCATACGATGTATTTCATCTATGATTAATAAAATATTATGATAAGCAGTTGTATCAATAATATCCATTAGTCTTTGTTTATTATCGGTTGAGGCATTAAAAAAGTAAGTGTCAATTTTTGATTCTTTTGCAAATATATTTGCGATTGTTGTCTTCCCACAACCAGGAGGTCCATATAAAATAAAAGAAAGATATTTGTTTGTTTCTAACATCTTTGGTAAAATTCCATTTTCTCCAACTAAATGATCTTGGCCAACGACTTGTGAAAAATGAGTTGGTCTCATCCGAAAAGCTAAGGGTTCCATATCATCACCATCCTATCTTTATTATACCCTAAATGTTGAATTATACTCTATTATAGAGTAAAATATAAAGTAGGCTTTAATTAAAAGGAGAGATAACGTATGAAGGAAAAATTGAATTTAAGTCAATTTATATCAGTAGTTCCTAATTTTCCGACAGAAGGAATCTTATTTAGGGATATTACACCACTAATGGAAGATGCTAAAGCATTTAAACAATCGGTAGATGAGATGACTATATTTGCAAAAAAATATAAGCCAAATGTGATTGTTGGTCCTGAAGCTAGAGGCTTTATTTTTGGTTGTCCAGTAGCATACAATTTAGGAATTGGTTTTGTTCCAGTTAGAAAACCTGGTAAACTACCACGCGAAATAAAAAGTGTTTCCTATGAATTAGAATATGGAATAAACACCTTATCAATCCACGCTGATTCAATTAAAAAAGGTGATAAAGTTTTTATCATTGATGATTTATTAGCAACTGGCGGTACAGTTGACGCAACGATTAACTTAATCGAAAAATTAGGTGGAGTCGTTGCAGGTGTGGCTTTTTTAATTGAATTAAAAGAACTTAATGGTAGAGAACTCTTAAAAAATATTCCGACTCTTAGCTTAGTCAAATATTAAAGGAAGTAGGTTGTTATGAAAAATCCGCTTTTAGATTCACTTCTAGA
>CAZRWC010000019.1:0-17166 GCA_964603705.1 uncultured Acholeplasmataceae bacterium | reverse complement strand
TCTGATTTATTGTTAGCTCTTCCATCAAATATTGTTGATTCAGTTAACGAAAGATCATTAGAACTAGGTGTTAAGATTTCAACTGTACAATATGATCCAGTAACTAAAAAATATGGCCCAGATTCTGGCGCAATCGCTCAACTGTATGGTTTACCAACCTCAATTGAATCAGTTGGTCTATATTATAATAAAAAATTAGTTACTGAACCTCATACTACAATGGAATCATTATTACAAGCAGCTGCTGTTTGGAATGCGGCAACTCCTGAAGGGGCTTCATTAACAAATGCAGAATCAGGAAACTATTATTTAGCAACTTCAAGTCACTGGGCGGATTCATATTTTATGCAACCATTCTATTCAGCCTTTGGTTATACTCCATTTGGACCAAACTTAGATAATAAAGATCAAATTGGTTTAAATTCACCAGCTGTAATTAGCGCCTTAAACTTTTTTAGAACTACTTTAAAACCAGCAACTACTGGAACTGGTAACCACAGTTCAGTAACTGGTGGAGCAAACTTTGAAGCAGGTAGAATACCATATATTATTGCCGGACCATGGAACATGGAAAGCTATTTAGCGGCTGGTGTAGACTTTGGTGTTGCACAATTCCCAACAATTAATATTGGTGGTGAAGATGTTGAAATGAAAACATTCGCAGGTGCAATTGTAACAGCTGTTTACAAGTATGCTAAAAACCAAACAGATGCTTTAAGATGGATTGAATTTATGAACGGAAATGAAGCTATGCAACTTCTTTATGATCATAAAAATAAATTACCAGCCTTAAAGACTGACTTGTTAAAGGAATTAAAAGGTATTACCGATAATAAAGAATTGATGGCAATGTCTAAACAACTTGAAACATCAGTTCCTATGCCAACTATTCCAGAAGTTGCACATTATTGGGGACCAGGAGAAACAATGATTACAAACGCTTGGAACACAGATGCATCTCTTGCAGATTTAGCCAAGAATGCTGAAGAAGCTTACAACACTCTTGTCAAGCTTAGCGGTAATTAAAAATATTGATAATTAATTTTTAAATTTTAACAACGATAGGCGGCACCTTAAAAGTGTCGCCTTGACTTGTATTATTTGACTAAAAAAAATAGGATGTGAAAAAGTGAAAAAACATCATACAAAAAACGAAAATCGCAAACCTGTTGGTGCAGGTAGCATTTTAAAAGCAATCGCTTCATTTTTTATATGGGGATTTGGGCAACTCTTTAATAAACAATATTTAAAGGCGCTATTTTTCTTTATCTTTTTTGTAGGATTTATCGGAGTAGAATTAGGATCTAGTAAATATTTTCAAGAAACTAGTCCATATGATCGCCTACCCGGTGAAGATTTAGATAATGATCCTAATTATCCAAATTTATTTATCCAAAAAACTTTTTGGGACTGGTATAGAGAATACAAACTTACTAACTATACGAGTAAAAACATTGATCTTCCAGAATCTTTTGTTGAATTTGAAGAAAAATATTATGTAGATGCGAAATTAACCTTGACAGAACAAGACTTAATCGAATATCTTGCGCTTGATTTAGCCAGAAACAACCCAGAAAAATATACAAACATATTGAATTCAAGTGAAGTTTTTATAGGTGAAGATGCCAACAACTTTCTTGAGAAAAGAGAAAACTTAGTTTTAAGCCAAACACTATATGAGGGGCTTGGAAATGAGTTTTATCTTGCAAGAGAAATTACTACCGAAAGTGGAGATAAAAAAACGATATATGTTGAAGTTGATTTTTTAAATGGAATAACCAATGAGGAAAATTATCTAGAAACTTCGAGAGGTTTAACTTCATATCAAAAAACTAGTGAGATATATGTTTTTGACGGTAAGGCATATTTAAAGGTAATTATTGATGGTAGTGCAACTGTCTATATGAATTTATTTGATTTAGAAGCAGAAAAATTACTCGAACTTCCAACTAAAGCAAATTTATATAAAAGTGTTGGACCGATTTATTCAGTTGAAGGCAATTTATATGAATATTGGAGACCAGGATTGGTTTATGGCGGTTCAAGGCTTCAATATAAGCCAACTGATTTTTCAAAAGTGTTTACATATGCAATGGGTAGAGTCTTTTCTTCTGAAATAGCTAATCCTTATGATGGCGAAGATTATACTAGATTTGTTGTAAAGGTTTATTTAGCAATAAATACTGATGAAAGAGAAAAATTCGAATCAGACTTTAGTAATTTTTTCTATGAAAAAGCAGGATTGTTTTTAAAAGGCTACTGGGGTGTAGCCACATTAGGTACGACACACAAGATGGAATTTACTCAATATATGGCATTAGAAAATGCTTTGGCAGTAAATCAACAAACTGGTAAAAAGATTACCAATCTTCAAAGCACAATCCCAATTATGGGACATGTATCAACCCACGTTTTAATTGAAAGTTTAATTGGTGTAATTTTGTCATTATTTTTTGGAATCTTTTGGATTTGGTCAGTCATTGATGCTTTTAAAGTTTCAGAAAGAAAAAGAAATGAAGAAGAAGTGCCAGAAAACATTCAATATTTTAAAGAAACATATGAAAATAGTTTCGAATATATAGTCTTATCACCTGCACTATTTGTTTTAGCCTTCATTTCAATTATGCCGATTGTATTTAGCTTTTTATTGGCCTTTACATCAATATCTGGTCGTCAATCGATGATAGAAACATTTGAATATGTTGGTATTAAAAACTTTATTGCCTTGTTTGACTTTAGTGGGGCACTTGGTTCATCTTTTGGAAAAGCTTTTTGGAGTGTCCTAAGTTGGACGGTAATTTGGGCAGTATTTTCGACCGTTACTTGTTTCTTCGGAGGATTTTTCCAAGCTCTAATTTTAAACAGTGAAAAAGTTGTCTTTAGAAAGTTTTGGCGAACAATTTTGATTTTACCATGGGCGATGCCGGCCCTTCTTTCGCAAATGGTTTTCTCGGTTATGTTTGGAGAAACCGGATATATAAATGATCTATTTCGAAGGTTGGGGATGTATAATCTTTTTGAAAAATTAGGGTGGCTTGGAAACGATATTTCAGTTTTACAAGGTTTTGAAAAGCGATTTTATATTGGTAACACTAATATTCAATGGTTTACCAACCCTTATAACCCAACTTTTGTTAGAATAATTTTAGTTATTGTTAATATTTGGTTGGGCTTCCCATATTTTATGGCGTTAATGAGCGGAATTATGACTTCAATTGATAAATCTTTATATGAGGCAGCTGATATAGATGGAGCAACCGGTTGGCAAAAAATTCGTAAAATTACTATGCCTTTAGTATTATATTCAACCGCACCAATTTTAATTATGACCTTCTCAGGAAACTTTAATAACTTTGGTGTGATTTATTTCATCACAGGAGGTGGCCCAAACGCGGGTGACTATTCCAGGGGCTTTGCGGGAGATACAGATATTCTGATCTCCTGGATGTATAAGTTGACAGTAGATGAGGCAATTTATAATATTGCTTCTGTTTTCTCGGTCTTGATTTTTATTTTCGTGGGATCATTGACTGTTTGGAATCTATCTCGAACTAGAGCATTTAGGGAGGACTAATTTATGTATGAAATATTAATTATTTTAGTAATTATTAGTTTGCTTTTGACTTTAGTTATTATTAAAAACAAAAAAATAAAAGTAATGAAACCTTTTAAAGCAATCGCTTTAATTGGCTTATTGGTATTTGCTTTAAGTGGCTGTGTGAAAAAAGACGATGCAGTTTATTCTTTAAGAAATTATGCTAATCAATATCAAATTGGTTATCAAGGTGGCGAAAGTGCAGATTTTGTAACAAGAGATCTAAAATTAAGTACCACTTTCAACGGAATAGATGTTAAATGGACTTCTAGTCACCCTAATTTAGTAACAGATACAGGTATAATTACTCTGCCAAATGAATTGACAAAAGTAACCTTGACGGGAACATTTACTTATGATAATTTTCGTGAAGTAAGAAGGTTTGCAATTACTTTGCCTTCACAAACTGAAATTGATGCTTTGAATTTTAAAGAAGCTGAAACAGCGATTTTAGTTTTAGAAACCAAAAACAATAAGGCAAACTATGAAGAAGCTAGTAAAGCATTTAATCTAGTTTCTCCAAATATGGACGGATATCAGTCGTTAAATAAACGATTCACAGATTCTGAATTATTTTATTTAGCAAGCGTAAGTATGGATGAATTAAATCAAAATCCAAACGAAGAAAACAGGCTTAATGCTCAGTTAATAATTGATTTATTAGAAGATGGAAAAGTTAAGAATAATTATCAAACCAATATTAATCAACTAACTTTAACAATTACAGCAAATATGGAGTTAATTAAGCTAGAAACAACCGATAAAACCCAAGAACAATTTGATTTAGTTACTGACCTGATTGATAATTTAGATCTCTTTGCAATCTTATATAAGTCGGCATTTAAAGCTAGAGCAAACAATGTTGGCTCATATCTGGCCATTTTAGCTGAAATAGAGAATCCAGTTACACAAGAAAGAATTATTGAGATATTATTAGAGCCTAATAAAATTAATTCGATAACCAAAGTGGAAAATTTCTTTTTCTTAACACAATTAGAAAGGAACGATTTAAATACGGCTTTAAGAAATTTACAAGCTACTATTAATGCGACAAAAGCGGATTTAGGAAAATCAAACGTAATTGAAGCACTTAATAAATTAGATACATTCAGCGAAGAAGATTATTTAATTGCTAACTTTTTAGTTAATAATTACGAAGGCGATAATCACCTTGAATATCAAACCAAATTAGCAATTATAGCGTTAGAAAATTATATTGGCTTAAAATCAATAACTAATAAATCAGAAATAGAAACTATCCAAATAAAAACCGAAACATTACAAGAAAATTATGATTTAGCAATCGCTTTAAACTCTCAAATTAACGATGAAGATTTAAAAGCTAGTAATAATCTTATCTTAGCTGATTATAAATTGATTTTAGATATAAGCGAAGAATTAATTTTGCTTGATCAAAAATTAAGAACTAACTATGAAAGAAACGATTTTAATCTTAGTTATAATAAAATTTTAAATTTATTAGAAGATTTTTCTGATGATGAACTAAAATTGGCATTAACAACTAATCTGTTATTGGTAGAATTAGCTAAAATTGAGCAGGTTTATCAATCATTAGATATATTAAATGCTTATCAAGAAGAAGAACTAGCCCAAATTGAACTTGATTTAATAGCTAATTACCCAACCGAGTATTTAAAGGTTTTAGAAGATTTAGAAACGCTAGAAATTAATTTTCCAGAGGGAAATAGTCAAGAAAATTTAAAAGATAATTTAACTTTACAAACTACTGCCCCAAACGGCTCTAGAATTGTTTGGTCATCTTCATTAGTCTCAGCCATTAAGGTTGGAGGTCAAGTTACGCCATTACAACAAAAAGATTTACCAAATAAAAAACTTCAATATGTAGTGGTGGAATTAACTGCTAAAGTGACATCAATTATATATCCAGCTCGTTTTTCAGGAACGAAAGTTTTTAAAGTCGTTGTCTTTGCTAGTGACGCAAAAGATTTTAATATTACAAGTCGCATAAACTTTGAACCCAAAATTGTAACTGAAGAATATAGTGAAAATGATTTAAAAAATTATGCTAAATTAGATGTATTAACTGAATACGGTAAAAAATCTTTAACTTTAATTCAAGCAACAAGAATTAATATAAATAACTTAAGTGATCGAGTTGTAACAAGAAATCAAGTTGAACGTTTTTATTCCAAGGTTAAAAATGATTTAGGCTTACATTTAAATGAAGTTATTTATGAAAGAGCTGAAAGTTTTACGAAATTAGTAAAAGTAAATCCAGAAACAAGCGCTAGAGCTAATTTGCTGCAAATTATAAACGAAAATAGAGAAAACTCTATGAGGGTTCAACACCAAAGAGCTGTAAAACATGATTTAGATTTGGCTAGCCAAGCTTCAAGTTCGGGCAAGTTGCTTCTAAAATATGGTTTGATTTTATTTGCGATACTATTGTTTTTACTATTACAAGGTCTAACTACTAGTTTTGCGGCTAAAAAAGGTTATGAAGGCTTAAAATGGACCTTAATTGCTTCAATTCCAATTTTTGGATTGGTATATTTTAATACGATTCCTAGAAGAAGAAATGTTTCAAAAGAGGGATTAAAAGCAGTCTTTAAACCGAAACAAATTATTGGTAGAATTGCTATATATTTAGAAATTGTAGCAATGGTAATTATCGTTATAATACCGGTGGTTTACATCTTTGGCATGGCATTTTCTGGACTAAGAACAAATATTCCAAACGAGATTTGGCCAAGCGAACCGACTTCTAAAGCTTTTACGTTTTTATTTAATGAAACAAGCTTTACCAGCTGGTATAGCAATACTTTAATGATTGCCTTTGTAAACATGATTTTTGGTACCTTAATAATCACTGGGGCTTCATATGTGTTTGCAAGATTCGCATTTAAAGGCAAGAGAGCTGGATTGTTAGCCTTATTAGGACTCCAATCATTTCCAACCTTTATGAGTTTAATTGCTATGTATGTATTATTCTGGAGATTTGGTTTATTAGGCCGTCCTCTTGCTTTAAGTATCATCTATATCGGTGGAAGTATTCCAGGAAATCTTTGGTTGGTTAAGGGCTTTTTAGACCAAGTTCCAAGAGATCTTGATGAATCGGCCATGATCGATGGTGCTAATAAATTACAAATATTTTTTAATATTATATTACCGTTAGCAATCCCGATATTAACTTTTGTGGCTGTGAACATGTTTATGGGTCCATGGATGGATTATATGCTACCTGGTTATTTATTAAATGTTCCTCCGGTTGGTGCACCAACTGACTATGATGTTAAACAAAACTGGACATTAGCAGTTGGGTTATTTGACTTTATTAATAACCAAAATAATATAAATTATTCAGCTTTTGCTGCTGGTGCCTTGATGGTAGGACTACCGATTACCGTATTATATATGATTTTCCAAAAATATCTAATCGAAGGTATTATGGCAGGTGCAACCAAAGGTTAATTAGCGTCATGTATATGAGGCTGTAATGAAGTAAATTTAAATAGATTTTAAAATAATAAAACCGCTTTGAAAAACAGAGCGGTTTTTTCTTATAACTTAGTAAAATACGATAAAAAGAATAAAGTATAACAAAATAATTATTGCTAATATTTAATTTGTATATAAAGAAATAAAGGATATAGGGCTCAATAATTTTATAACTTCCTTGTTAAACATTAACTTTTATTTATTCTTGATAATTGCTGTTAAAGAAACTATAATTGATAGTGAATTGTAAGATAGAGATTAAATACTGCAACTTATAAATAAATGCTTGATTTTGTTAATTAGTAATTCTAAACTAAAGGCGGGTAGATATGACAAAACTAGTTTTAAGTAAAGAGAAGTCTGAAAAATTAATTAAAAAACTTAACGATGTTGTGAACCTAACTGTTAAGTCAGCTCCTTTAAACGAGGATGAAGTTGCTTTTTTGATTCCCAAAAAAGATGAACCAATATTTTTTAAAATGTTAAGTGAAATACTTGACCAAATTAATGAATTATGGTTTGAGACTTATGATGGTCTAATTAAATTATATCCATCAAATTGCATTTATTTTGAAGCAGCTGAACAAAGTGTAGTTTTAGTTACCGATTTTTATAAAAAGGTCTTTTTAAAAAGTACACTTCAAGAACTAGAAGAGCAGCTAGGAGATTTAGAATTTCAAAGAATTTCTAAATCAGTAATAGTTAATTTAAAAAAGATTTCTTACATTAGGCCACAAATTAACTCGAAAATTGAGTTAACACTAGTTGGAGAATTAAAACTACATGTCAATAGATCATACCTGAAAGAGTTTAAAAAATCTTTAAAAAATAAGGGAGGGTTTTAATTATGAAATGGTTTTATATTGTGTCAATTTCGATTATAGTATTTGTAATGATATTATTATCCATTCGTTTAATTTGGAATTTAAGATTAAGTAACTTTCAAAGAAGAAATAAAATTGAGACTTCTAGAAAAAACAAAGTTCAACTTAGCACTAATATTGGGGCTTTAAGTTTAATGTTAATGGTGGGTATATTTACCATCGTAAATGGGGCATTTTATTTTGATCGGACAACACCAAAACCAAATTCATTTGATCGTTACGAAATAGAAGAGGTAGTATATAAAAATGCTAAAGTTTTTGACAGTCAAAAAGAATTTGAAAATGTTTTAAAAATCATCCATAAAAATGCTAATTTACAATATGATTTAAATTTTGTCCTTGGAGCTAGTAAAGACAATGTTGATAATGGAATACCGCCTCGTTTAGAACCTGGTGCTCCAGGTTATGAGGAGACTACTCAAGGTGAAAATAGCCCAAATATTTCAGATACTTATAATCAAGTTGAAGGCATTAGTGAAGCGGATATCTTAAAAATCGATTCTAGCGGGCAATATATTTTTTATGGTCCACGTTATTGTAATTTATTATATAAGATTGAATTAGATGATAATGGTTATCATAAAGATAGTTACCGGGTTTTAGAGTTTGAGGATTTTGTTTTTACTGAGATGTTATTAAGCGAACAATATATCATTGTTTTTGGTAATGTCTATGAAGAAAAAATAAAAGAGGATTTTGTTTATGCGGAATTAATGCATTATTGGCGTTATTCTAAATCCTCTTATAAACTAATTGAGATTGATTCATTTGAAATTGTTAAAGAAGGTTTTGTTGATGGTGATATTTTAGAAATAAGACAAGTCAAAGATATTATTTATATTTTGTCAAGTCGATATATTAAATATAATGATAAAAATGAACCGATTGATTTGCCAGATTTTAATAGTGTTTATTATTTCGATGGGTCATCTAATTCATATGTAATTACTAAATTAACTTCGATTAATTTAAATAATTTAGAAGTTAATCAAATTGGTTTTATGGGTTATAATAGTGGTTTTTTTATGGGTCATGAGTTTATTGTTTTAACTAATATCAAATGGGAAATTGATAATAACTCTTCTAATACGATTTACAATAAAACTACTGTTATAGCTATTGCTTATAATGAACTAGGTGAACTTAATTATGTTGGTTCGGCCGAAGTGGAAGGCTTTGTTTTAAATCAATATTGTGTTGATGATTATGAGGGTTTAATAAAAGTTGTTACTACTCATGGTAGAAATCATAAAAATTCATTATATATTTTAAAGCCAAAGAGTGGTGTTGATGAATTAGAAATTATTGGCTTATTAGATAAAGGTATTGGCAAACCAGGAGAAGATGTGAAAAGTGCCAGTTTTAATCAACATACCTTAAAGGTTGTCACCTTTAGACAAATGGATCCGCTTTATACGATTGATTTATCAATTCCAACGAAACCTAAAATAGTTGGAGAAATTGAGGAACCGGGATTTTCTAGCAGTTTAGTAATTTGGGATGAAGCAGGAAATACGATTGGGTTAGGTTATATGGCCACTTTAGATGGTAGAATTATCGGCTTTAAAGTTTCAGCTTATCGCCATGATGATGATCAGCCAACTCAAACTATTGAGTTTCCTTATAACGATTTCAATTACTTTTATATTCCAGCCGTCTATAGTCAACGCCAAAACTTGTTAGTTAATAAAGAATTAGGTTTATATGGCTTTTTAATAAACTCATCAAAATATCTTTATGATGAAAACACATATTTGTATTCCTATATTTGTTATACACAGGCAATGTTATTAGAAGTAGACTTTTCTAAGGAATTGCCGCTAACTATGACATCGTTGGCTGAGATTTCATTTGAAGACGAGTTTGAAAAGATGGTTTTAGTTAATGATTCGATTCACTTGTTGTCAAAAAATGCCGATTTTGTTTATTCAATTAGTCAAAAAGATTTATTAGAGCCGTTATTTTTAAAACGCGATTAAAAACATAGAGGATTTTTATAAAACTATTATAGATAATATTGCTTTAACTAAATAAAAATAAATTTTTAAAAATTAAACAGCTCCAAAATTATAGCGAAGTGATAAGATGTTTGTAGAGACACAAAAAAGTGTTAATCCACAAACATCTTTTTTGTTTTTTAATTGTTAAAAATTGTCTAATAAGTTATAATATAACTTAATAGGAGATGTTTTTTTATGGCTAAAGATACTAATATTTTAAATAGACAAAAGATGATTTATCAAGTTTTCCCCAGACAATATTCTAAGACTAAAGATTTTAAAGGTGTCACCAAAGATTTAGATAGAATTAAAAACTTAGGAACTGATATTATTTATCTACTACCAATTCATCCAATCGGATTAAAAGCTCGTAAAGGCTCAGTAGGAAGCCCATACGCTATTTCTGATTACTATCAAGTTAATCCCGATTATGGTACTTTAGAAGATTTAAAAGAATTAGTTGATGGTGCTCATAAAAGAAATATGGAAGTTATGATTGATATCGTAATTAACCATACCTCTAGAGATTCAGTCTTAACCAAAGAACACCCAGAATGGTTTTACCGCGATGAGCAAGGTAACTTTAAAAATCGAGTTGGCGACTGGTCTGATGTAACAGATTTAGATTATAATAAAAGAGAAGTTTGGAACTATATGATTAACTATTTGAAATACTGGGCCCAATATGTCGATGGTTACCGTTGCGATGTGGCTCCGCTTTTACCAATTGAATTTTGGCTTGAAGCTAGAGAAGAAGTTAAAAAAATAAAACCAAATTTTTTCTGGTTAACTGAATCGGTTCATCCCGGATTTATTAAATATTTAAGAGATGAAGGCTATGATGCCTATAGTGATGCAGAGATGTATCAAGCTTTTGATGCTTGCTATGATTATGATATCGACGATTATTTTAAAGGCTATTTAAATAACAAATCAAGTCTTGCTCGTTATTTAGAAGAAGTTTTAAGACAAGAAATGGTTTTTCCCAAAAACTATTTAAAAATCAGACATCTTGAAAATCACGATCAAGAAAGAATTGCTTCATTTCGAAGTTCAGAATATGAAGTACGCAATTTAACAGCTCTATCATTTTTTATTAGAGGGATGGGGTTTGTTTATGCTGGTCAAGAATTTTTAAATACTAATCGACCAAGTTTATTTGAATTGGATCTGATTGATTTTAAGACTGGAAAAGATATTTCAAAATTAATCAAAAGACTATCCGAAATTAAAAAAAGTGAAGATGGTTTAATAACAGGAGCTTTTAATGTTTTAGAAAACCAAAACTTTGCGACTATGAAATATGAATCTAAAGAACACATTTATTTAGGTTATTTCGATTTAGAATCGACTTACGAAGCAACAGCACATATAAAAGAGGGAATTTATAATAACTTAATTGATAATCAAAAAGTTATTGTTAAAAACGATCAAATATTATCAAAAAAATTTCCAATTATAATTAAAATAGACAAAGAAGGAAATTAATGAAAGCTTACATTGATGATTTTAACTTAATAAGAATAGAAGGTTTAGAACCAATTAAATATGTAGCTATGAAAAATAATAAAGTTCGTCTTAAAAGGATTAATAAGACGACTGTTTTAGGCTATTTAAAAAACGAATTGGTTTTAAATATAGAAAATATAGTATATGTCAACGATTATAAACTAGTCTTAGAAATAGGTTTAGTAACTCAAACATCTAACTTTAATCAAAAATATCAATATGATGGCCCATTGGGTGCTATTTATAAAAAAGAAGAAACTAGCTTCTATGTATTTTCTCCCACCGCTCAAGATTTAAAAGTTGTTTTAGATGGCACTGAATATGAAATGATTTATCGTAATGGTGTTTGGGAAGCAACCGTTAAAGGGAATCATCATTTAAAAGCTTATTATTACTTAGTTAAAAATAAATCTTTTTATAAAAAAGCCTTAGATCCTTATGCAAAAGCTGGAACTAATGACTTTAGTTATGTTATTGATTTTAGTAAAACAAAACAAATTTCTAAATCGTCAATTACTCAAACCAATTATTTAGATACGATAATTTATGAAGGACATGTTAGAGATTTAACTCATAATTTGAAACTTGATAATAAAAATTTATATTTAGGTTTAATTGAGAAAAGCGAATTTTTAGGAATGTCAGTTTTAGATTATATTAAAAGTTTAGGAGTCACTCACCTTCAATTACTACCGATTTATGATTTTGGAGGAGTAAATGATATAAATAAAGATGAACTTTATAATTGGGGTTACAATCCAGAACAATATTTTTTGCTGGATGGTTGGTATTCGAAAGACCCTAATAACCCAATAGCAAGAATTAATGAAGTTAAAGAAGTAGTAGAGTATGCACATAATATCGGTTTGGGAATTAATATGGATGTGGTTTATAATCATGTTTACGAAGCTAAAAAATTTAGTTATGATATATTAGTTCCAAATTATTTTTATCGTTTTTCTAATCAAAAAATGACTAATACTAGCGGTTGTGGTTCCGATAATGAAACTAAAAACTATATGGTTAGAAGGTTAATAGTCGACTCACTTATTTTCTTTGTTGAAGAATATAAAATAGATGGATTTAGGTTTGATTTAATGGGCTTAATGGATATTCAAACGATGTTGTTAATCGAAAAAGAATTAAAAAAGCGCAATCCTAAAATTATGCTATATGGTGAAGGTTGGAATATGCCATCAGCTATTTCGGAAAAAGAACGACCTAATATGAGCAATCAAAAGCTTATTAAAGGCTATGCTCAATTTAACGATCAATTTAGAAACGTATTAAAAGGAACTGATAATGGCGGCTATGCAATGGGCGCTAACAACGATTTTCAAATCGTTAAATGGAGTATTTTAGGATCACCTAATTTATTTGATTCCCCCCTACAATCAATTAATTATGTAGAATGTCATGATAACCACACTTTTTATGATAAGCTTACGATAAGTACTAATTATAGCGATTCTGTCAAAATGGAATATTCCGATTTCGCCTTACATTTAGTAATTATTAGCCAAGGTATACCTTTTATTCATGCCGGTCAAGAGTTTTATCGTAGTAAAAATGGGGTTGAAAATTCATATAAATCAAATGACAGTATTAATGCTATAAAATGGGGGCCTAGATTAACCTCAGTCGATAAACTTAAAAAACTAATTAAAATCCGTAAGGAACACCCAGTTTATCATCAAAAATACTATCTTGAAAACGGCGAAGTTAAAGAGGTTAATTCATTAATTGAATACGTCTTAAAAAATGGCGAGTACACTTTAACACATTATTTGAAAAATGATCACAAGACCAATATTCTTGATTTAGAAGGCAAACGTTTAATCTTTGCTAGTCATGATTTTTTACTAGCGGGAGTTGATAAAATCAAAATTAATAAACCAGGAGTTTATATAGTAAAAGAAAACAAAAAGTCATAAATCCCTTTGGAAATATGACTTTTTTACTTGATTTATAAAGAAAGATTCGCTTATCTTTTAGTAGACTTTCTAGTTACCAACTCAACATCAACAATATAATTGTGTTCGTCGATAGGATATTCTTTAATTAGATTATACAAAATATTAAAGGCGGTTCTTCCCATTAATTTAACATCTTGTTCAACAGTTGTTAATGATGGAGTAATCCATTTACTAATTGGCATGTTGTCATAGCCGATTATTAAAACATCATCTGGTACCTTCATCCCTAACTTATTTAAAATAGAAAGAGTGGCGATAGCTAAATTATCACCATAACAAATAATACCATCTAAATCCTGATGGTTTTTTAAAATGTTTTCAATTAAGTTAATATCAGGATAAATCAAATCAAAATCATAAATTTCATATTTTGTATTGTGTTTTTCAAAAATATTAATACATCCCATTGTCCTTTCAGTGGTTGTCATTAGGAAAGAAGGACCTCTAAATAATAAAACATTTTTTGCCCCTTGATCAACTAATTCTTGAGCCGCTAATTCCCCACCTTTAATATTATCTGAAGTAACCGAAGGAAAACCTTCATTTAAAACATGGTCAACGGTAACAGTTGGTATATTAAGTTCCAATAAATCATCTATCCTTAAAAAATTAGAAGCAACTATTAATCCATCAACTTTATATTGATCAAATACTTTTAAATAGGTAGCCTCTTTTTCAAGATCGTCTTGGGTATTACAAAAGATAATATGATAGCCATAAGAAGTGGCCTTTTTTTCAATTCCTTCTAATAAATCACTATAAAAAGCCGAACCGATATGAGGCACAATGACCCCTATCATTTGTGATGACCTAGATGTTAAATTTCTAGCAATTTGATTAGGTACAAATTCCAGTTTATCAATCGCATCTAAAACAATCTGTCTAGTAGATTCATGAACAGATTCTTTATTGTTGATTACTCTAGATACAGTTGAAACACTAACATTAGCAAGTTTTGCAACATCTTTAATGGTTGGTTTCAAGCTATCACTCCTTTTTTAATATCATGAAACCGTATGGCTCTAACTTGATTATATCATTATATTTTGGAAATTGTTTAGAAAAAATATCAATATGTTTGGAAGTTAGTTGGTATGTTTGTTTTTTATCGGTATTATTTATAACAAATAAGATTTCTTCATTAAGTGATTTTTTATAATAAGCTAAGACTTCTCCTTGAGATATAAAATAGTAATCAGGCTCTTTAAAAGCGACATATTCATGTCTTAAATCATTAAATCTTTTCATTGTTTTTAAAGTGTCTAAATCCCATTCTAATTCATCCCAGCGCATTGTGCGGCGATTATCCGGATCATTTTCACCAAACATTCCGATTTCATCTCCATAATATACAGAAATAGAACCGCTTGACGAATAGATTAATAAATATGCTAACATGGCACGACGGTGATCGTTATTTAGACGGGTTGTAATTCTAATTGTGTCATGACAACCAACTAAATTAAACATGTTATAAATTAAATTTTTAGGAGTTTCAGCTAAATAACTATTTAAAGCAATTTCAAATTCCTTAAGCGTAATTTTATGTTCTAAATAGTTCCAAATCGGTAATGTTAATAAGTAATTCATAACACCATCTAATTGATCGCCTTTTAACCATGGAAGCGAATTATCCCAATTTTCACCCAAAATATAAACCTCAGAGCTTGCATTTCGGGCGACATTTTTAATTTCCCTTAAAAATTTCATACTAAGCTCATTAGAAACATCTAAACGCCAACCATCAATATTATATTCCTTAATCCAAAAACTGACAACATTTAATAAATATTCTTTAACTAAAGGATGCTCGGTATTCCATTTAGGCATAAATGGAGTAGTGGCAAAAACTTCGTAGTTAGGAATATTTTCATAATCATAATCTTTAGTATCTTTTAAGTGATCGATGGGCCATTGGTTAATAAAGAAACAATCAAGATATTTGGATTTTTCTTTATTTTTTATGACATCTTGAAACCACGGATGTAAATAACTACAGTGATTAAAGACGCCATCTAACATAACTTTAATACCAAGTTCATGAGCTTTTTCGACTAACTCTTTAAAATCTTCATTTGTACCAAAACTAGGATCAATTTTAAAATAGTCAATAGTATCATATTTATGGGCGGTGGTTGCTTCAAATAAAGGATTAAAATAAATCCCATTATAACCCAATGTTTTTAGGTATTTTAATTTATTGGTAACACCTTTTAAGTTTCCACCATAAATTTGGTTATTATTAAAAACTTTATTATTCCAATCATGTTTGCTATTAACCCCTATATTATTAAAGCGGTCTACAAAAATTTGGTACCAAACAGTATCTTTAACCCAAGTAGGAGTTTTTTGAAGATCGGCTTCTAAAATATAAGGATAGTTAAAAAATTCTTGTAAGAATGTAAACTCCATATTATTAGGGGTTTTCATATATCCACGTGAATGATATATTTCTTTGTTACCCAATTTATCGGTTAAAATAAATGCGTAACGTAATCTTTTAGTAACGATTTCAATTTCAATAAAATAGTAATCAAAAAGATCGGTTTGGTATCTTAGGTGCATCGGTTCGATTTTTTTTAGCCATTTTCGGTTTTTCCAAATAAAAGGGTCACCATATAATAATTCGACCATCTGAAGGTCGTCTTTAGCAGTTCTTAACAACAAGTGAACACTGTTTTTACTAATAGCATAAGCATATTCGGAATATTGATTGTGTAAAATTGCAAATTTATTCATAATTAGTCCTCCATTACAATTATATCATATTAATATGTTAAAATACTATTAAGGAAAAAGAGGTACATATGATTAAAAAATGGTGGATGGAAACAATTGGCTATCAAGTATATATTAAAAGTTTTAAAGACAGCAACGGCGATGGAATTGGCGATTTAGCAGGTGTTTATGAAAAACTTGATTATTTAAAAGAACTAGGTATTTCTTTAATTTGGTTGGCTCCTTTTTGTGATTCTCCGATGGATGATAATGGCTATGATGTTAGAGATTTTTATAAGGTTAATGACAATTATGGTTCAATTGAAGAATTGAAAAAATTGATTGAAAAAGCTCATGAATTAGAAATCAAAGTAATTATGGATTTGGTTTTAAATCACACTTCAGATGAACACCCATGGTTTATTGAATCAAGAAAATCTTTAGATAATAAGTATCGAGATTACTATATTTGGCAACCGCCTAAATATAAAAATAATCTTGAAGTTGAACCGACTAATTGGGCTTCTTTTTTTGGCGGCTCGGCTTGGAATAAAGACCCAATAACTGGTGAGTATTATATGAAAATATTTTCAAATAAAATGCCAGATTTAAATTGGAAGAATCCAAAATTGCGTCAAGAAATGTATGAAATGGCTAAATGGTGGCTAGAATTTGGAATTGATGGTTTTAGAATTGATGCAGCTAGTCATCTTTCTAGAGCGCCTTTTATTGATTCGACCATTTCAAGCGAACGCTATGTTGGCGATTGGTCAAAGTTTTCTAATTTAATAAGAACTCATGATTATTTGCATGAAATGAAGCGGGAAGTCTTTTCAAAATATGATATGGTTACTGTTGGTGAAGTTGGAGGAGGCGCTTCAACTAAATCGGGCTTGAAATTTGCATCATTTGATAAAGGCTCATTAGATATGGTTTTTAATTTCGACCATAATTGGTGTATCATTGACGATGATAATGGCAGAAAAACTGATGTCATTGGTTTA
>CAZRWC010000018.1:0-18097 GCA_964603705.1 uncultured Acholeplasmataceae bacterium | reverse complement strand
AATGATTTGAAATTCTTGTTGTTTATAGAAATGAATTCCTTTCTTGCCCCAACTCCTTTCGTAAGATAACCTTTTTTAAGCGTTCGATTTCGATTCTCAATTTAATATTTTCTCTTTCTAATTCTTCAATAGTGGTCTTAGGTTTAAATGTACCAATTGGCCTACCTTTCCCCTTACCTTTTTTCTTTCTAATTTGACTTTTCAAACCTTCTTTACCATGGTCTCTATAAGCCCGTAGCCACATAACAATAGAAGTTGTAGCCACATTATGTTTAGCCGCACAAGCTCTAATTGGAATTTTGTTTTCTAAATGATCTTGAATGATTTTGAGTTTTTCATTTTCATCATATAGTTTAAATGGTTTATTATGTTGCATATAATAGCGCCTCCTTATTTTATAAGTATAACAAAAATAGACTGTGTTAAGTCTTTTAACATGTCTACTTTTATCTTACCACCCCATATAGTGTTGGACTTTTTATTTGATATAAAGAGAGAAAGTCAATATCTTCCATCGAATTATTCAAAAGTATAAGAACCTATAAAGATTCTGAACACCAAATCATAAATTCGGAAAAGACTATAAAGAAAATAAAGATTTATAAAAAGAAGAAAAAAGTCGTTAAAGCCAGTATTTTTGGTTCGGTTTTAATAGCTATAATTATTGTTATTATTCTTTTACCAAAAGTCATTATTCCCAATTTTAAATATTATAAAGCGATCTCCCTTTACAAAAAAGGCAATTATGAAGAATCGTTAGTTATGTTTCAAGAATTCAAAGGCTATAAAGAAAGTCAAGAGTATGTTTCAAAAATCTATAAACGTTATAGTGAGGGATATTTGCATAGTGATGGCTATTATTATTTAGGAATGTATCCGCAAACAGTACTAGATGATACAAGCGTAATTGAGGAATTAAATAAACTAACCGAAGTTAATATCAATGGTTATTACGAATATGACGGCAAGCAATACGCAAAGTTAACAGCAAAATCATATGAATTAAAATTTAGTAATGGCAAAGATATCGTAAATGACGAAACATATTACTTCGAAGTAGAATTAATTAAATGGACAGTTCTAGAAACAATAGACAATACATTAACGCTATTAACAAATATGATATTAGATCAAGGATATTATAATACATCGCTGGAAAGTATAACCGTTAATGATGAAACTATATATTCAAACAACTATGAATATTCAACAATAAGATACTTATTGAATAATAGATTTTATAATCAAGCCTTTAATGATGTAGCTAAAAGCGCTATATCAACAAGTTTTATAGATAATAGTGCAAAACCAACAATAATTATTCCCAATCAATATGTAAGTAATGATACACATGACAAAATTTACTTGTTAAGCAATCATCAAGCGCGAAATATATATTATACTGCTAATAGTAAAAGAAGAGCAACAGCAACTGATTATGCCAAAGCGAGATATGTATTTGAAAGTAATGACTACAGTTTTTGGTGGCTGCGCTCCCCTTATGATCTTGAGTCCGGCAAAGCATTTTGCATTGGTGATAATGGAGACATCTACATCGGCCCTGTCAACACGATTGACATTGGGATCCGCCCAGCTTTAAAAATCAAGATTAAATGACCCCCCTTTAAAAACAACTTAAGAAAGGCAGCAATTTAAAAGCACCTAAAATATGAATTAGGGTTGTTGTATCGAAGGGGATATCCAAAAACATATAAAAGTATAGGTTTGATATAATTTTAATTTATCAAGCCTTTTATTTAAGATTAAAGCAGCTTTATATACAATAAAAAACACATTTTGTTATTGATATTCTCCAAATAATGTTATATAATACTATTAACTGGAGGAAATAATGTGATTATTACAACCCTAGATTTAAAAGAAAAATATAAGGGATATGCTGATATTAACGGAAAGATAAAAAGAGATGTTGAAAATAACATCTTGTTTCCTGTTGTTAGAGGCATCTATGAAACCAACAGCAATACAAGCGGTTATTTGCTGGCATCATTTATATATGGACCGTCGTACCTATCTTTTGAATATGCACTATCGTTTCATAATTTAATACCTGAGAGAGTCATCATATATACATGTGCAACCTTCAATAAAAGAAAAAAGAAAGAATATAATAATATCTTTGGTTATTACACATATAGGGATATTCCTAAAACGGCTTTTCATTACTATGTAAAAGCGTATATCAAAGACACCTATTCATATTTTATAGCTAGCCCCGAAAAAGCATTGTGCGATTTGCTTTACATATTGCCGCCAGTAAGTAGCATTAAAGCATTGGAACAACTCTTATTTGAAAATCTAAGAATTGAAGATGATAAATTCAAACATCTAAATTTTAAGGATATTTTGTTTTTATCAACTAAATATGTTTCTAATAACATTAAATTTTTAACAAAATTAATTAAAAGGGGCAGTTATTAATGACAATATTTGAACAAATGATTGAAAATTATAATCCAAAAACTTTAGAAGAAAAGAAAAATGTGATTAAAGAAGTTTTGCAAGAGGTTGTTTTAGCCGGTCTTTCTAAAACCGATTTCTTTAATCATGCTGCCTTTTACGGTGGAAGTGCCTTAAGAATATTTTACGGTATTAACCGTTTCAGTGAAGATTTAGATTTCTCTTTGCTAGTATGTAATGAATTGTTTGATTTAGAAAATTATTTAAAACCAGTGAGCGAAATTATCAATTCAATCGGGTTAGATTTTGAAGTTTCAAAAAAAGAAAAGACAACTAAATCTAATATTGATTCAGCCTTTATAAAAGGTAATACTAAAGAAACACTACTCTTTATTTATCCAAATACTGATGATTATAAACAAATTATCCATAATGAGAAAATTATGATTAAATTTGAGGTTGATATTAATCCCCCTCTTTATGCAAAAACAGAAATTAAATACCGTTTATTGCCTTTTCCATATCAGGTCAGAGTCTATGATATGGAATCTTTATTTGCAGGAAAAATTCACGCAGTAATAGCTAGAAATTGGAAATTTAGAATAAAAGGACGTGATTTATACGACTTTATTTATTATTTAAGCTTAAATACAAAAGTTAATTTAAAACATTTAGAAGCAAGACTTAAACAAACAAATACAATCGAATCTGATGTGATATTGACTAAAAAAATATTGCTTCAACTATTAGATGATAGATTTAATAATATTGATTATGAAAAAGCTAAGGAAGATGTCAAGCCTTTTATCAAAGATCAAGCAAGCCTTGATTTATGGAACAGTGAATTTTTTAAAGCAATAGCAAGAAATATTAAGGTATAAAAAATAGCTACTAATTTTAAAACTGTACCAATAAAATGTATGAAGAGTTAAAAAAACGATTTTTATAAAACAATGATAATTCGTAAATCTATTTATTTTGTGGTAGTTAATAAAAAATAAAAACGACATCATTTTTGTTTAAGGGATAGCCCTTTATTAACGGTTAATCTTTAGGATATTATATAATAAGACTAAGAACAATTCTTAGTCGTTTTTTCTTATTACGGTCGCATAATCAATAGTTTTTTTAAACTAAATTAAATATGTTGAATTTTGTTTTTTTATCAAAGAAAAATATTTTATGTTATAATTATTAGGTTGAATGCGAGGAAGACAAAATGAAGTATTTGAAAGCGTTATTGTTATTTTCATCGGTGTTATTATTAATGAGTTGTGTAAAAAAAGAACATACAATTTATATTAATTATGGCGCTGAATATGCAATTGATGAACAAATAATTAACGATTATTCGGACATATATAATTTGAAAATACCAAATAAAATAGGTTATATTCCTAATGGTTGGTTCATTGATTCCGCTTTAGAAACACCTTTAACAGAAGATATTTTGTTGAAAAATGTTTCTACTATTTATTTAAAGTGGACTGAATCTGGCGAAAGCAAAGAAGATTTATTTTTCGTTATTTTCAATCAGGCTTTAACTAATCATCAAAATAGTAGTAAATATGAAGTGAAGACTAGTGGTAATGCAAAAACAACTTTTGCTGATCAAGTTATCTATAGTCGAAAAACAGTCGATAATAATCAAGTTTATTTATATAACTCATCATATGGAGTTTACGCTAAAACTTTTGTTGAATTAAAATCAAATAATAACTTATATCTATTAACAAAAGGCGAACCTGACAGTGACTTTGAAATTAAAAACATAAACTCTCAAGAAAATGTCAGCTTACAACAATATTTAGATATTTATGGTGTCAGTCCTTTTGATTTAAATTATTTAATTAATAGAGATACTTTAAAAGAAGTCAAATCGCTTGAAAGCCATGATTCTGGCTACACTTTTGTTATTGAATTAAAAGATGAGGCGGCACTAAAATATAAAAAATATATTATGAGTATTAATAATTTACCTAGCGATAACGTGAGATTTCAAACAATTAATCTAACTATTAATATTGGCCTAGACTTATACTTTGAATCAATAAATTATGATGAAACATATAAAATAGATATTAAATTATTTTTTGTTAAAAAAACTCAAAATATAACGAATAAAATAACCGATACATTTACGTATGCAAATGAGTAATTTGGGAATTAACTAATAAAGATTTATTAAATTATTAATTTGTTTTATAACTCTTAAATATTGAATTTAGACACCTTAACTGGTGTCTTTTATTTGTTATTGTTTATTATAATTTTTTGATATATAAGTTAAAAGAAAAACTATATTTAAAAATATATAGACAATCCTAAATAAAAGAACTAAAATAAAGATATATTATTAAGAGATTTTGCTTAATATTTATAATAAGAAAAGAGTGATGAACTTGTTTAAAAAGCTTTTATCTAAACTAAGAAAGGCCAAAAGCACTATTAGCATAAAAACATATAAATAACCTTTATTTTTTATCATAACGTTAATGATTTTCATTAATCTAGCTATCTTGGTAATAGCGGCCTTTATCGCCTTAAAGATTGATGATACTTTTAAAAACTTTTTTGATGCTTTTGCAAATGGAGCAATCAAGTGGTTAATTATTCCAAATTCAGTCTTAACTATTGAAAATCCTAAACTATTAATATTGGCGGTTTTTGTTTTAGTAGTAGGAATGGTCTTATTTTCAGGCATTATAATTGCTTTAACAACTAACCAAATAAAAGCCTATATTGAGAAAAAACAAAGCTCTTCAGGAAAATTACACCTTCAAGATCACATTGTAATATTAAATTGGAACAATAAGGTTCCAGAATTAATCGCTGATTTATTATATGTAGATGATCAAAAAATCACGGTAGTTCTATTAGCGGATGTCGATAAAACATATGCAGAAAAGCAAATTCAAAATGTTATTTGTGATTTGGATGTTTCTAAAAAAGACATTAAAAATTTAATGGTTTTGGTAAAAAAAGGCGACTCTTTACTTGAAAGCGACTTAAAAGATATATCGATAAATAAGGCAAGAGCGATAATTATTATGAACGAAGAAAACGAAAATATGTCTTTAAAAGAAAGATATCTTACGGTTATCAAAACAATTTTAGCTCTTTCTGAATGTGAGATATCACTAGAGGTTCCTTTTGTTGCAGAAATTAAAGATTACGATTCGATTGAAAAAGTCAATGTACTTAATAAAATAGTTGGATCACTTAAAAACCGAGTAGTTTTACCGATTTGTTTTGATATGCGTTTAGGCCAAATAATTGCCCAAACAGTTATTGATTCTAAAATGGAAGAACTATATTTATCATTATTTTCTTTTAAAGATGCTGAAGTTTACTATTTAGAAAATGTAACCTTTGAAGAAGCTTTAAAGAACTATCCTTATTTAACTCCACTTGGAAAAGATGATAAAGGTGTTTTTGTCTTAGCGGAATCAGAAAAAGACCTAGATCCCCAAGCCGCCTTTACTGGTGATATAAAAAATATAGCTTTAAAACCGTTTAAAGAAGATAGAAATCTAGATGTTTATATTGTTGGAAGAAACAATAAATTAGATTACATATTAGAAACTTTTCAAGAATATAGAGATATTTATCAAAATAAATTTAACGTTGAACATGTAAATAATGAAGGCATAAATGATTTATTAACAAAAATAAATAATAACACAAAAGAATCTACAATTTTATTATTAAGCGATGAAAATCAAGAAACAGATGTCTTAGATTCAAATGTAATCGATGCCTTAATCTATATAGAGTCTAATTTAACTAATAGATCAACCAATTTAATTGTTGAATTACTTGAACCTAAAAATTATTCAATTATTTCCAACTTTAATATTAGAAATACCATTATATCTAATAAAATAATTTCCTTATTACTTTCAAAATTAGCTCTTTATCCTAAAACAGCCCCATTTTATGAAGATTTACTAACAATGACACTAAAAGAGGGCGATGAAACCGATGATTCGCAAATTTTTATTAAGAAAGTTAGTGATATTTTTGTTTTTGCAGATAAACTAAGTTTCTCATCAATTAAAGAATTTATCATTTCTTTTTATTACTCCAACAATAAAGTGTCGATGCCAATTGGCTTTGTTAAAGAAGAGAAACTAGAGTTATTTTATGGCGATTTAACTAAAATACCTTTTACTATTGAAAAGGATGATTATATAATTTTAATCAATTTATAAAAAAAAGAAAATTTAAAAATAGACTTGATTTTATAATGCTATAGTGATAAGATAATGACGTTGCGTTTATTAATAGCCTGTTTTAAGGTTAAAAACAAGCTTATTAATGAGTGAATTTAGTAAAAAAGTAATTTCTAGAAATGAAATTAATGGCTGAATAATGTCAATCGGACATAAGGCACTATAGTTCTCGGGGTTGGAACACCCCTTGACCGTACACGTGTAGGGGAAGAGATATAGGTGGAAATGTTAATAAAGTGGTATAATGCACACGGCAAAGTCGGCTTTGTGGGTGGTTAGCAGTGACGAGCAGCCAAACCCGATGTCAAACAAAGTTTGGAACCTGAACTATTGCGAAATAGGTATAAGACTTATGTGCTGTGATCCAAGGGGTAAGTGTTCCGACATAACCTTAATAGGCCAGATGCCCCAAGGTGCGGGAGCAGATATAAGCGTAATCTGATCAATTATGTTTCTTGGCAGAATAATATCACCTATTAACACTTGGACGTGATGGCAAGTCTCGTTCTTAATTTCATTTCTAAAAGTTACTTTTTTATTTGTATAAGAAGTCGCTGCAAATAAATTGTACTATGATGATAATAATATAATCTAAATTTAAATTTTAAAGCTTGCTTTCCTAAATCACTTTTAAAAATTAAGTCATCCGCTAGATGGCTTTTTTAAAATATGTGCAATTTAAATATTTTTAATCAAAGAAAAATATTTTTAAGCAAACCCTTGCCTAAGGGTTGACAAATGAGATTTGCGCTTGTATAATATAATTAAGCAAGTGGTTGCTTTGGAGGTTAAAATGGTTAAAAAAGAAAATAATTATCAATTTAATACTAAAAATAAAGAAACAAATACATCATATTTAACAATTTATGAAACAATAGAAGTGTTAGGCAAATTACCTTTTTATCTATATGAATTCATATTACTTAAAAACAAATTTCAAGAAATTGAAAATTTTGATTACAGTGTAATAATTTTTCCAAAAGATACCAATCTTTCAAAACACTATACAGAATTAAATATATTAACCGATGAAGAAAAAAAGTTACTCTATACATGTTTAAATGAAAAATCAGTAGAAGAGATTAAAGAAAAACTTTTAGAGAGTATCGTGACTTTTAAGAGCGAGTCATTAATGACTGTTCCAAATAGTGTAATTGAATTCGCTTCTTATTTACTAGGAAATGTTGAGGAAAGCGATGAACTATTAGAGTTATCATATGGAACGGGAGACTTTATTAGAAACAGCGCTGCTAATAAAAAATATCAATCTTGTGTTGGGGTTGAGTCCGATCTTCTTACTGCGATTGTTGCTGAAATAGAATTACTATTACTAAATGCTAATTTTAAGATAGAAGTTGATGACCCTTTCAAAAACAAAAGAGCCTTCAATCAAGATAAGAAGTATCAACATATTTTTTCTTGTTTCCCACTTGGGTTAGAAGGAATTTTCAAACAATACAACGAAGAAGACAATATTCTACCCCTAACTCAAAAAACAAGCTCTGATTATCATTTTATAAATTTAACTCTTAAAAACTTGAAAAGGGGTGGGAAAGCAGTAGTTATAATAGGCGAACCAGCCCTTTCAAGTCAGCGTGATATAGAAATGAGAAAGTATTTAGTAGAAAACGGCTTAATAGAAGCAATTTATACGCTACCAAATAATCTTTTTTCAAACAGTGCGATAACGATGTATATAATGACATTAAGTTTCAACAACAAACACATTAAAATGGCT
This sequence comes from uncultured Acholeplasmataceae bacterium, assembly GCA_964603705.1. Classification (GTDB taxonomy): domain Bacteria; phylum Bacillota_I; class Bacilli_A; order Acholeplasmatales; family Acholeplasmataceae; genus CAZRWC01. The sequence goes on along the minus strand of CAZRWC010000018.1, from coordinate 9,703 downwards.
GATTTAAGCGATTATTATCTAAATATATCAAAAAGAAAAAGAGTTTTGGATTTAGATACTATATATTTAAATCAAGATAAAGATTTAAAAAGTATTGAGTTCTCTAACTTGGAAAAAAATGATTATATTTTAATACCTAATCGTTATTTAATCGATATAACTTTTTCAAAAGATACCAAAATATTAGATGAAATTGCCGAAATATTTACTGGGTGGCAAATAACCACAAAGGGCTTAGAGGAGCGTTATAACGAAAATGGTGAAACAAGTATTATTCAAATAACTGATATAAGAAACTACCAAATTCATCTAAATAAAAAATATAATGTCGAGTCAGAATATAAAGAAAAATATCAACTTAAAAAAAATGATATTATTATTACAGCCAAAAGCACCAAAGTAGAATTTGCTGTGATTGAAGATGAAAAAATTGCGGCTCTTCCAGCCGGAACATTAACAGTCTTAAGATTAAAGCCCGGCTTTAACCCTTATTACATTGTTAGCTTTTTTGAATCAGAAGTAGGTAAAAATTTAATCAAATTATATCAATCAGGCACAGTTATTAAAAATCTTACCCCCAATAATCTTAAAAAAATTCCAATTCCAATCCTTGATTTAAAAACGCAAGATGAAATTGCTAAAGAATTTAAGGAAACAATTGCTAAAATCAATTCTTTAGAAAAAGAAGCAGCTATATTAAAAGATAACTTAATTAATAATAAGCATTTTATTTAATTCATCATACTAAAAAACGGATCAGTGAAAAATATTAGCTAAAAGGTAGCTTCTTTCACTGTGCCAAAAATAAGAAAGAGGGTATTAAAATGAAAAACACCTATATTAATTTGTTCAAAAAAATTTATGAGGCGGGAGAACTTACTATTGAGCCATTAGGAATAAAAATTAAAGACCTAAACACAGATACATTGACCACTCATTTATTTCCGATTTTAGAACTTGATGACATGCCGAAAGAACCTATTTTAGCTGAAGTAGATATCGAAAAATTAAGGATAGTTTATGATTTATATAAAAAATATCAAGAACAAGACTTAATGCGGGTTGCATTAATTGGTAGTGACGCCAAGTCGTTATATGAATTTCTAAAGAAACATGATTCAATTTATGAAGACGAATATAACAAAACCATTCTTAAAGATGATGAAATTTACTTAACTACTAAAAACAGTCGCGTATTGCTTACACAAATAACGGGCCCTAATAAAGTTTTAATAATTGCCTATAACTTTAGAGAAGTTTATGAACGCAACGACGCCTTACCGAAAAATATATCTAATCTTGAAAGTTATGGTAAAAAATCAGATTTTTCACTAAGGCTAAAATTAAAACAACTTCCCAATTTCCTCTTTTTCAATTTAATTGAGTCTATGGGATTTGCCAATCTAGAAATAGACGCTGCAGCTGCTTTAATTGGTTTAGAATATAAGTATGTTGAAATTGGCATTAATCAAATAAACACTAATTTTTTTAAAACTTTTGTCCAAAACTTTAGTGCCAATGGTTTTTCTAATCTCCAACAAAATAGTAGACAAAAAAGCTTACTTAAAAAGTTAATAGATAATTACTCTTTTGATATCTTAAAAGATTTAAATTTTGAAGAGGCGGTTAATATTTATGTACGATGATAATAGAATGTTTTATAAAATAACCGGTTCTAATAAAAATAAATTAGAAGAACTAACACTATTAATGTTAGGAATAAAATTAGAGCCCCTTAAAATTAATAATTATTTTTCAATTGAATTATTTACTGATTTTCAAGAAATTAATGTTCCTAGACATTTAATTGTAGGCGATATAACTTTAACCTTTGTTGTCTTTTCGCCATTAGAATATTTAGGGGAAATTACAACTTATTATAACGGTTTAGCAACAACCAAAATAGATTATTTTTCATATATTATTTTAAGAAGCGATAAAATATTATCATATTCTGATTTTGCAATTAATTATTTGAAAGATAGGTATTCAAAAGAATTTAATCAATCGTTTTTAGAAATTGAAAATACGAATTTGTATCACTCGATTATTAGTGAAGTGCATAATAGTTTTACAAGACCCAAGTGGCGAGAAAAAACTAATGTCGTTATGAATCGTAATTTTCAAAAACACCATGATAAATTCAAATTAGCTTCAAATTTAGATGTTAAAGCATTTTCATATCTATTTATATAAAGGAGGTAAATATAATGGAAGATTTAATAAAAGTTTCAACAACAGAATTAGTTGAAATATTAGGAAACAGTTTTACTAAATATATTTTAAATGATAGACCAATTGACCACCCAGCAGTTTTTTTAAAGGGGAGCCCAGGTATTGGCAAAAGCGACGCTATTAAACAAATTAAAATTAACTTAGAAAAAAATACTAAAAAGAAAGTTAATTTAATCGATATTCGTTTGATTTTATTTAATCCAGTCGATTTAAGAGGTATTCCCGTTGCTAATAAAGAGGAAATGACGGCTATTTGGCTAAAACCGGAAATCTTTAAATTAAAAGAAGATGATGACACAATTAATCTTTTCTTTTTAGACGAACTTACCTCCTGTCCTAAATCAGTTCAAGCGGCTGCTTATCAAATCGCTTTAGATAAAAAAATCGGCGAACATAAACTACCAGCAAACACCTTTGTAATAGCAGCCGGTAATAAAGAAGGCGATAACGCAGTAACCAACGAGATGCCAAGCGCCTTAGTTAACAGATTTATCCACTTTGAAGTAGTTAATAATGTTAATAGTTGGTTAGAATGGGCGCTTGAAAACGAAATAAACCAAGAGATAATTAACTTTATTGAAAAATATCCTAGTATGTTAAACAATGAATCTTATGACAATGAACAAACGCTAGTAACTCCTAGAAGTTGGGAAAGACTATCAAATATGTTACAGATTTTAGGTGGTTCAATCGAAGACAATTTTAAAATAGTTCAAGCTATTATAGGAACAGAAATGACTAATTTATTTTTAAACAAAAATAAATTTTATACCTACAAAGATGTTATCGAAAATAAAGAATTAGAAATTCCAGTTGAAATCGAACAACTAGAACAATTAACCAGCCTTTTAGAAAGTAATATTAATGACTACTATAACGATATTGAAAAAATCAATCAAGTTTTAAAAATTATTGCTGAGCTACCAATTGAATTTGGAATTAGAGTCTTTCGCTTAATATCAAAAGAAATCGATAAAGAGATTGATTTAACAAAAAACGAATTGTATCAAAACTTTATTAATCGATTAGGAACATCTAATGGATAAAATTAATCAAGCAAAAAAAATAATAATGTTAAAAGATAAATTGCTAAGTTATTTACTTAGTAGATTTGAAATTATCATTACTAAAAATTTTGGTAAAACAGCCGCAACTAACGGCCTAGTTATTTATTTTAATCCCGATTTTCTAAATAGTTTAAAAGTTGATGAGGTAGTCTTCATATTATTACACGAACTATTACATATCACCCTAGACCATTTAAAAAGAATCGGTGATAGAGATAGAGAAATATTTAATATCGCTGCCGATATTGTAGTTAATGACTTGTTAGTTTTTTCTGGCTATAGTTATGGAGAACTACCTATAATCTTAGGACGTAACTTCGAAACTAACGGTTTAAACAATACAGTTGAAGAGATTTATGATTCACTAGATGAATCTAGTGTTAAGTGTCGAGTAATCAATCATAATTATTGGACCGACACAAATAGAGACTATGCGAATAAAATAATTAATGAAGCTATCAAAAAAGGTTATTCCAATGAAACTAGCTATTTAAATAGATATATTAAAAGCCTTATAGAAAGTAAAACAAACTGGAAAAGTTTATTAAATGAAATCTTAAAATCAAATGAAAATGATTATAGTTTTCAAAAAATCGATAAGCGCTATGAAGACTTATTACTCCCTGATTTTACTAATCAAGAAGAAAGTTTAGATAATGTCTGGTTACTTGTCGATGTCAGCGGTTCGATGAATGACCATGAACTTGTTAAAGGGTTTGGTGAGATTAACAAAATAATTAGTTCATATGATTCGGTTAATCTAATTATATCGGCTTTTTCAACTTTCGTAACTTATCCTAAAAAAGTTAGAAGCTCATCAGATTTAAAAAAAATGACTAAAGGGCTTGAATCAGGTGGTGGCACTAACTTTCAGATAATTTTTGATTATATGTTGAAGTTGGAAAAGTTGCCTATTGCAATTATAATTATTACCGATGGATATGCACAATTTCCCGATAAATCAAAAGCTAAAAACATTCCGGTTTTTTGGGCTATAAACAACAACTCAGTAAAAGCTCCTTTTGGCTATAATATTAAAATATGATTAAATCTTTTGCAAGAAAAGATGGTTAATATAACAAGTAGTTATAAATAGGGTTGATCTAATTAAGATTAACCCCTTTTTATTAGTTAAATAATTTAATAATTATTTTAATTTTAAAGTTTCAATTGTTGTTTTGGCAAATAATTGTCTAACTAGATTGTTAGAAACGACAAAAAATGATATAATTTTAGATAGATTACGTAACTGTATAGGCTAATTATGAAAGAGAGAAAAAAATATGAAAAGAATTCTAACTTTATTATCGATATTATTTTTAAGTATATTATTAGTTGGCTGTAGTTTTAATTTTGATTTCGGTTCTAAATCAATTCGATTTGTTACCAATAAAGGAACCCCAATTGAAACAATCAAATTTAAGGGAACCTATGAAACTAGCCAAATTGATTTACTTACCACAACCAAAGAAGGGTATGAATTTCTTGGTTGGTATTTAACATCAGATTTTAGTGGCTCAGATCAATTAGCAGAAGTAATTGATAAATCAATCACCTTATATGCGAAATGGGAAGCGATTAAATATAGCATTCATTACTCTATAGATGGTGGGGTTAATCACCAATCTAACCCAGAGTATTTTACAATTGAAGATAAAATTACTTTAAAAGACCCGTCAAAAGCGGGATTTAAATTTATTGGTTGGTATCTAGATATTAATTTTGAAGAAGAGACAACCGAGATTGTTAAAGGAACAAAAAACGAAGTCTTTTTATATGCCTTTTTTGAGCCTGATGTAACTGATCAATTTACCATCACATATAAAATCGATGGAGAAGTTTATGGTGAAGTTGAAACTTATCAAGTTGGAGAGGCGATTGATTTTCGAACTAATTATGAGATAGAAGGCTATACCTTTAGTGGCTGGGATTTAACTGATATACCAAATGTTATGCCGGCAAATAATTTAATAATCAACGGTTATTTAACTATAAATGAGTATGAAATAAGTTTTTATAACGAAGATGGCCAAACTAAATTAGAAACGATTTTTGTTAATTATGGTGAGATGCCGATACCTACCGTTAATCCAACAAAAACGACTACCATAGAATATTCTTATCAGTTTGTCGGTTGGGAACCTGATTTAGAGCCTGCCAGCCAAAATACCATTTATACAGCTTTATTTTCAAAGGTTGGAATTGAATATACGGTAACTTGGACAGTTGAAGGGGTTGAATTAAAAGAATACTATCGTTATGGTGAGGCAATTGATTCTATTCCTACCCCCATAAAAGAAGGACATACTTTTAATGGTTGGTTAGATATACCTGAAACGATGCCAGCAAATAATATTGTCATTACTGGAACTTTTAGTCCTAGTGTTTTTGAAATTGTATTTTATGATGAAGACGGCATTACGGTTTTAGACACTTTAATGGTTGAGTATTATCAATTACCAAACCCAACCGTTACTCCAACTAAGGCTCAAGACTTAGAATATAGTTATACATTTAAAGGTTGGGTTCCAGAAATTGTTGTTGCGACCGAAGACACCTCATATCAAGCTTCTTATGAGGCAACTTCAATCGGGCAAAAAGCTGAGCTTGATCCGACTAATTTAAATTTAATTTTTGGCTTTGATATTTATAAATTAATTCCTAATATATATTCAAACGATTATCAGTTAGATGATTCTTCAACAATCGATTTTAAAGAAGTTTATATTGATATTTTTGACTGGACCGAAGCCGATAAAGACAACTATATGGCTTTATTAGAAAATTTATATCTTTATGATGAAATAGAAATGGCTTTTGTTCTGGAAAACTATTATGTTGGAGTCTATAAGGAAACCGAATATTATCCAGGCGAAATTGTCTTTGGAATTATTTTATATTCTAAAGATGATCAAAATGGCACCTCAAATTTTAATCCAAGTGAATTAAATGCGATTTTTGGTTTTGATATTTATTCTTTGATGCCAAAAATTATGACTAATGACTATCAATTATTTGATGAATCAACCTCGACATATCAAGAAGTCTATATCGATATTTTCGATTGGACTGAAGCAATGGCTGATAATTATATAGATTTATTAGAGGCCTTATTAAATTATGATTATGATGAAGGGGCTTGGATTTTAGGTGATTATTATATTTATGTTTATGAAGATGACGTTAACTATCTAGAGCTGGTTTATGGAATCGCGATAGAAGGTGAAATCAAAAATAATGGTTTTGAAGATAACCTATATTATAGTTTTAATCTTCAAAATACTACAACTTCTTTAGATGGTAGTTATAAAAATAATATTGATGTTGTTCTTGATTTTAATAATAGTTCTAAAGTAGTTGTTAAAGCTAGCCACTTAGCCGATATTAGCGCCCAAGCACCGAGTGGATTAAGTCAAGGTATAATTTTTGCGGCTGATGTTTCAGGATTGACCAACCCTTTAGTATATTTAGAAATAGATACCTTAGGTACGATTATCTCTTCCTTTAGTTTTGAAATAGAAGCTAGAAACAGTTATGAAAACACGCTAAAAGGGGCTAAAATTCAAGTCTATGATGGTAGCGACTGGGTTGATTTAGTTGATGGTAACTTTTATAACGAACTATCAACAGATCAAGAGTTAATTGTGATTGAAAATTTAAATTCTAGTAAATTTAGAATTTTATTAATTGGCTCTGGCCAACCTAAAAATGGTGGCCAAGTAATGATTTCTGAAATAAAGTTATATTCAAAACCGGTTGTTATTGAATCGTGGTTGGAATTGGTTGCTGACTTAGAAACGGTTTTTGATGATTCAAACTTTGATTATTTGCCAGAATTAAATGAATTGAAGGAATTAGTTTTAACAAAAATTCATTATTATGAATATAAGATTAGTGGTTCTTTATTGACAGCCAATAATGAAACTTATATTAATAATTACTATTTGGAGTTACTTCAATTAGGTTATGTTATAGATGAGGATTTGTCTATTAAAAGAGCGCAAAACGTTTATAGTTATTATATAGATGATGATCTTGCTTATGCTTTATATATTTTATTTGATAATGAAACAGCTGAAATCGTTATTTTTAAATATGATCCAGTTATTGAATCTAAAGATTTAATTACTTTAGATAAACAACAATCAATTAACGAATACGAATTAGCAACCTTTGGAAAATCCGGTTTACCATCAACCGGTAGTTATGAAGTCTTAGTTATACCAGTTGAAATTAAAGATAAACCATTTGCGGCTGATTATGATAATAAGTTAGATTTAGTCTTTAACGGTACTCAATTTGAAACCGGTTGGGAAAGTGTAGCTAGTTTTTATTATCGTAGTAGTTATGGCTTGCTTGATTTATCTTTTGAAATAGCGCCTAAATATATTAGTTTATATAATGCGAACTATTATGAAGATTTTGGCGATGAGGGCGATCAATATATTATTAAAGAAGCCTTATTAGGATTAGATGAGCAAATTGATTTTAGTCGTTATGATTTTAACGATGATGGTTATATTGATTCAGTTATCTTTATCTATTCTTATGATTATGATTATGATACCGATCCTTGGTGGGCTTGGGTTTATAGTGCACAATTTGGCGAAGCTAGCCAGATTGGCAATTTAGATGGTAAAAAATTCGAATATTATTTTTGGGCTAGTTATGCGTTTTTAGAAGATCCGATTGTTGGTAACGATAATATAATTGTCAATGCTGAAACATATATACATGAGGTGGGACATTTATTTGGAATTGTTGATTTTTATCAATATGAAGATACTTATGAATATGGTCCATTAGGTGGTTTTGATATGATGGATCATAATGTCGGCGATCACGGGCCATTTAATAAGCTGGTGTTTGGTTGGCTGCAACCACTTTTAGCGGTTAATGGCTCATATCTTGTTACTTTGGATTCTTATTCAACGGATAATGATGGATTAAATAGTGTTTTATTAATTCCGTATAATCCAAGCGATTTAGGTGATGGTGATGCTTTTGATGAGTATTTATTAATTATGTTTTATACGCCAGAAGGCTTGTATGAGGGACATTTAAATAATTCGGGTATCTTAAATAATTCAGGAGTAATAATTTATCATGTTGATGCTAGATTAAATAAAACCACTCATTTTTGGGGTGAATATTTTATAAACGATAATGAAGGAAATAATAACTTTTTAGTTTCTATTCTTGAAGCTGATTTTAATGACTCGCTGCCTGGAAGTAATGGCATTCAAGATTCAGATATTTTAAGTAGTGGTTATATTAATCTTAGTTCTTATAGTTGGAATCAAGGCAGCTCGATGAATATTATAATCGGAATAGAATCGATTATAACTAACAATAGTGAAAATGTTACAATTAGTGTTTATGTAGGATAATTAAGTTATAAGCAATAGTTGAAGGAGCGATTAAGATGATTAATGAAACGATTAATAATTTATTAACACGTAGAAGTGTTAGAAACTTTAAGCCGGATCAAATTAAAGATGAAGAATTAGAAACGGTATTAAAAGTGGGTAGTTATGCACCAAGCGGTCGGGGACTTCAATCGGCTATGATGATTGCAGTTCAAAACAAACAAGAAATTGCTAAATTAGCAAGTGTTTATAATCAAGTTAGAAATACAAGTGGAAATCCTTTTTTTAACGCACCAACGGTTATTTTAGTTTTAGCTAGAAAAGAAGTTAGCACCCACCATGATGATGGGTGTGCCGTCATGAGCAATTTATTAAATGCCGCTCATGCGATTGGATTAGGTGCTTGTTGGGTACATCACTTTAAAGCGGTTTTAGAAACTTTTGAAGGTAAGGAAATAATTAAAGCCTATGGTGTTAATCCTAACGAGTATGTGGGAATAGCTCATCTTGCTTTAGGTTATCCATTAGGGGAATTAAAAAAACCAGCGCCTAGAAAAGAAGGAAATGTCATTATTATTAAGTGATAAATTATAAAAAGGAAGGTATTTGAAATGAAAAACAAAAAAGTTATCGTCTCGATGTGTTTAAAAATTGTAATAGTTGTAATGGCCTTTTTAGGAATAGCTTCTAACATGTTTACGACTGGGGAGTATATGATTGGTCATTTAAGTTTTTTGTTTTTCACGATTCAAAGCAATTTTTTGATAGCGATAGTTGCTATAGTTTTGATTGTTTTTGATATTATTAAATTAAAGGGTATAAAAAAAGAGCTTCCAAGATGGTTATATTATCTTAAATTTGCGGCAACTACTGCTGTAATTTTAACCTTAATTGTTTTTTGGGCGTTTTTAGCTTGGACAATGGAGCCTAGTTATTTATATTCGGTTGGTAATTTAACTTTGCATACGATTGTACCAATTGTAGCGGTTGTCGAATACATTATATTTACCAATGATTATAAAACAACTAAAT
>CAZRWC010000017.1:0-19071 GCA_964603705.1 uncultured Acholeplasmataceae bacterium | reverse complement strand
TTACTTTCTAGTCCACTTTATTTTATAACTTGATGCTAGCATATAAATAGGACAAAGAAGAATAAATTAATATAATAAAAAATTAAATACCCTTTAAAAGACGCCACTATATTTGATAGTTTAAGTAATCAAGTTTTTAGTTAATTTAATAGAAAAAAATGAGTAAAGTATATGTTTAAAAAAATAGAAAAAACACGATAAAATCAAATCAAGAAAAAGGATAATCAAATAATGGTTTGTTTACTTAAAAGACAGCTATCTAATTAAATTATAGTATAAAAATATGAGAAAGGAATGTATACTCACTTAATACTATAATCATATAAAGAGTATACGAGATAAAAATGAAAAAAGTTGTAAAATCATTAATGTTATTATTAGTTATTATGTTAGGATTGGCATTGGCTTCTTGTAACACAAATTCTTTGTCTATGCCTAAACCTAAAGGTAAACAGGTATTTTATACTAATTTTGAACTTACAAGAAAGCTTGATAAATTAAAATTTGAAAATAAAGAAGATAAACTAATTGAGATTTTGGAAAAGTCCAACTTTCATGAAGAAACTAGTGATGAATATTATGGAGGTTCTATAGACTATACTGCATTTAGGGATTTTAAAAATAATGATTTATGGATGGAACATAAATATTCAAATTATGACCTTGAAGGGAAAATATCAGCATCAGTTAAAGGTTATGAATCGTTAAATTATACCTATTTTGATATTAATTACACTAATAACAAAAAGTTTGTCGATGAAGACGATAATATCGAATTATATAACGGCAAATATAAAATCAAGAAAGCCGCAAGTTCTTTGTGGGGTCAAGAAAATTCCTTATTTAATGTGTTAAGAGATTATAATGTCTATTTCGATGAAGATTTAGATTTTGAAGAATTTTATTATTATTTTAACGAATCTTTTTTCTTAGAATTTAATGAACTTGGTTATAAAAATTTAAAATTTTATGAATCTAATAATTTATTAACAATTGAATTGAAAATTTCTTTAAAGGATTTAAAAAACGAAAAAGATGATTTTTATGACATAATTAATGATTGGTTCTCTTTACCAGATGACATTAATGATTTAAAAGAATTTGATGTCCATTATGTATTTGTTTTTGATAGAAATTATTTAGTAGAGCTTGGTTATAAACAGTCAATTAATTTAATATCAAATGAAATAGACGATGTTGATTATGTTAAAAGAAATTATGAAAATATAATAATAATTAAATATACAGATAAAAAACCAAAAGAATTTAAGTATTCAGAATACGAATTAATAGAAGAATCAAAAGAAATACTCAAGTAATTTTGATTTTATTCGAGATATTAAAAATATTATTGAATAGATATTATATAAAAAAATAATTTAAGGCTTGATTTTAAAATGATTTGGAATTAAGCCTTTTAATTTGCTGACTTTTTTAGCTAAATATAAAAAGAAACACCTAATTGTCAATAAATAAAAATCAGGTGTTTGTTTTAATTATTTATAATACATATTTATTTTATTTAGTGTTACTAGATGATATATTTGTATAATGCATTTTGATTTCAATACCGTTATTAAAATCACCAAACCCATGTCCGAAAAGCATTAGTCCTCCAGGATTAGCTGTTTCTTTAGGAGCTGAGATAGTAAAAGAAATGTTAGTGTTAAAAGCAATTCTTAATTTATCAATGGTTATATTAGAAATTGAAATACCATCAATGAAAGTCCCACTAGAGTTAACAATTAACATTTTTTTCTTACCGTATTGTCCTAAATTTGGAAACCACCAACTAGGTGTAAAGTTACCAGGTTTATCAGCATATTCACCTGGGGTTGTCCAATGTCCCAAATCAACGCCATTAACATTAAAATATATATCAGATGGATAATGGGCTGAAAAGCCTGGTGCTTCACTAGAAATTTCCATTGAAATTTGTAATTCCTCTAGTTTTTCATCAGGTTTTAAAGGGTTAGGTAATTTATATTCTAAATAACCATTAGTAAGCCAAATTAAAGCTGCGTTATATCTTTCAGTAAATGAGAAGTAACGCGGCTCATCAAATTCACCGATAATACCTTCGGTAGTTACAATCCCACAAGTTGGTTCAACATAGTAATTGTAATAATGACCGATTCCAATTTCAAATGATCTAACATTAACTGGGGTTATTTCGATTTGAAAATCAATTAAGATGCGGTTAGTTTTTAAAGTGCAGATTTTAGCACTCCCCCTAATACCTGAAGCAGTAGTTATTTCGATTAGGTCAGCTGCGACTAGTTTTTTGATATGCATCGTTATAGCGCTGTTGCTAATATTTAAAGCCTTAGCAAAAAAATCTAAGTTTAATTCTTTATGTTCCAACAAAAGTTCGATCATTTGAATTCTAACTTCAGAGTTTAAAGCTTCAAATATTAATTTTCCGTCACTTAAATTTCTTATATGTTTCATGGGAATAGTTTATATTAAAGTTAAATAAAAGTCAATCATAAATTAATAAAAAGTGGTAAAAAAGTAGTTAAATGCGGTGTTTTCGGCTATTTTTGTGGTTTTTAATTTAAATATTTCTTTTTGAGAATTGATTTATTTAACTTTTTTGTTTAATAAATAAGTGCCAAATTTACCTATAAATTAGTTTAAAAACATAAAAAGAAATTTTATTTAAAAAAGGGCTTGACATTAATTTTTTATAAAGTATAATATAAATGTCCATTGTTCAATATAGATGTTGATTATTTAACTTTTATCTTAAACAATGAATGACATTATTTTTTTTGTTTCAAAAAATGAAAACGCTTGCGAGGAGATAATATGAAAAAGATTTTATTAATATTTATTTTAGTAGTTAGCTCGATAACATTAATAGGATGTGATAGTGTGGTTAAAGACAATTTAGAATATCCGAGTAAACCTAATTTTGGAAATAGCGTAACAGTTCACGACCCTTCAATTATTAAAGATGATGAGGCTTATTATGCTTTTGGATCTCATTTTGCAGTTTCACAAACTACAGATTTTATTAGATGGTATCAAGCAGTTGGTGAAAATGGAGCTTCAATACTATATGAAAAAGACTGGCGCGAGGTTTTAAGTGATGCGGTTGCTTATGTTGGTCCTAATGCAACAAGTACTTGGGCACCCGGAATGATTAAAATTGAAAATAAATATTATATGTATTATTCGCTTTCAACATTTGGTAGTCAAACATCATATATCGGCAGAGTAGAATCAGATAATATTTTAGGACCTTACAATAATTCGGTTGAAATAGTTAAATCTTCGCCAAGCAATGGTCCAAATGCAATTGATGCCGAAGTGTTTTTTGATAATGATGGAAAACTTTGGATGGTTTATGGTTCGTTTTCTGGTGGCATATATTTAAAAGAGTTATATAACCAAGGAGAAAATATCGGTCTACCAAAAGAATCTGGATATGGTAAAAAAATTTGGAATGGTTATGAATCAGGACCAGAAGGACCATATATATTTTATAACGAAGAAACTGAATATTATTATTTAATGGCTTCACATGGTTCACTATCAACTAATTATAATATGCGCATATTAAGAAGTAAAAATGTTGATGGACCTTATTTAGATACTAGAGATAGAGATGGTGCTGAAAGTTCAAATATTGGTGTAAAACTGGCCGGTAATTTTCAAATGCCAGGGCAACAAGGACTTGCTGCTATGGGACATAATTCGGTTATTAAAGTAGATGGCAAATATTTAGTTATCTACCACACTAGGTTTCGAGAAGGATTAAATGGCGTTACAGGCAACCATAATGTTCATGTTAGTCAATTATTATTTGATCAAGCGGGTTGGCCGGTAATGGTTCCTTCAAGATATGCTGGTGAAAGTTTACAAGAAGTTGATAAAAAATTAATTACAGGCAAATATAATATTTTAATGCATAGTGGACAAAACAGTCTGGCCTTTAGTGAATCAGTCGAATATACGTTAGAAAAAGATGGCACAATTAAAGAAGGCGGAAGTTGGGAGTTTGAAGGACCTTATTATATCAGTTTAAAAATTGGTATTAAGGAATATAAAGGTGTTCTAATAACGACTTATGATCATGGACAAAACGCTCCAACCTTATCCATAACAGCACTAAGTTATCGTGATGGAATGACCCTTTGGGCAAATAAAAAAATATAAATATTTAAAGATATTAAATCTTATAATATATAAAGAAGGAGAAAAGAAAAAATGAAAAAAATGATTAGTTTTATTTTGGTATTAGTAGCAGCGTTTGTTTTAGTTGGTTGTAACGGTGGATCAAAAGATGTTACAAAACCAGTAATTAATGGTGCGAAAAACCATACTTATGTAATTGGTGCAACAGTACCGAATTGGTTAGACGGTGTAACAGCAACCGATGATGTTGATGATAGTGTTACTGTTACAGTTGATGCGAGTGCATTAAAATTAGAAGTTGCTGGTACATATGATTTAGTATATAAAGCAGTAGATAAAGCTGGTAATGAAGCCACAAAAACAGTTAAAGTAACAGTGGTTGCTCCAGACAAAACCGCTCCAGTTATTGCCGGAACTAGAAATATTACCCTTGACTTAGGTGCAGATAAACCAAACTGGTTAGAAGGTGTAACAGTTACTGACAATGAAGATAAAAACCCAGTTTTAACAGTTGATGATAGTTTAGTTAAATTGGATCAAGTTGGCGAATATAACTTAGTATATAATGCTATTGATGCTTCAGGAAATAAATCAAGTGTGAAAGTTACAGTTACAGTCTTGGAACCAGTTTTAGAAGATACAGTCGTATTTGGTGTTGATGCATTTAACCAAACAGCTACAACTTCAGTTGGTGGTGTTGGGGTTGCTTTATACTATAATGCAACAGAAGGTGAAAAACAAGTTGCTAGCAGTCAAGTTAGATATGTTGTTACAAAATTCCCAGAAGGTGCAACAGGCGAAAGTGCTGCTGTAATCGGTTATTTTGAAGCGAAAGATGTTTACTATTTTAGAGCTTATGTTGCCGGCGAATATGAATTAAAATTATTTGTTGCTGATGCAGATGAAAGAGAATATGAAGCAGCAGTTACTCATAAAATTATTGTTAAAGCTATTTCAACCAATCCTGGTGATGACAAAGCAGACATTAGAAATATTTATCCATTAAACGTATCTGCTAATCCAGATTACCGTGCCAATGAAGGAACTCAAAACGAATTTTTAATTGTTGGTAAAACATTTACATCATTTGTTCGTCATGAAGGTTTCATAGGAACAAACTTTGCGGCCGGATTTGTTGGTTTTGGTGAGTTTGAAGGCGGACATGCTTTAGAAGATTTCACAATTACTTTTAAATATACTAAGTTAACTGATAATTGGAAATTGTTGTTTAGTGTATTTTCTGGCGAAGAAGGCGGAAATGACGCTTTTGCAGGAGATTGGTTTAGAATTTTAACAAATCGTAATGAAATTGGTGTTGTGGGTGATACTGAAACAAATAGCGAATGGCAAGATTCAGGCGAAGCTAAAAATATCCCATTAAAAGATGGTCCAGTTTATATTAAATTTAGTCGCGAATTTGTTGACAATGATGTTTACTTAAGATTACATACAAGTCTTGATGGCGTTAATTATACTTTACAAATTGAAGCTAAACACGAAAATGCAAGTAAAGATGCTGGACAAATCGGTGCTAAATTAACAGGCTTTGTTATCTTTTCAATTGATAACGATTTTATATTAGAAGATTTAGAAGTTGCTTCAACCGCTTTTAAATTAGCAGAATAATTGATTTTAGTTTTCTCCCATCTTAATCGGTGGGAGAAGACTATTTAAAAAAGGAAGGTTTATATGAAAAAAATATATTTAATTATATCTATTTTATTATTATCATTTTCTTTAATAGCATGTAATGGTGAAAACAAAAACAATTTAAAATTAGCAGAAAATGCTAATATTTCTATTGACGGTTTTATCGATGAAGATGCATATGATTTAATCCCTTATCGCTTAGCTGGTGTTAAAGGACAAGTTAAAGTTCAGTATGCAGCTGATAAAGCAGGCATCTATTTTGGTTTAACTGTAACAGATAAAAAGCATGAAGTAGCTAAAACAGGCTTAGTTAATAGTGACTATGTTGGAATAGCGATTGATGCTTTTGCGGTTAGAGGAGAAAATAATTTAGTTGAAGAAACTACTCATCTATTTAGAGTAGATGTTGAAAAAAACTATGTCTATAGTGTTGGTGATGGTTACGGTTCTTGGGATGATCTATTAACTGGTAAAGGCGATACAATTACAGATGATGGCTTAGAAATTCATATCGAAGTTATTAAAGATGATTCATATATCGTTGAAATGTTTTTAAGTTGGGAAAGACTTGGAACAAATAGCGCAGACGTTGAAACAAGAAATAATGTTATGTATTATATTGAACACCGTGATTTTGGCGTTGATGTTAAAGCGGATGCTAATATTCAAGCACCATCTAATTACAACAGTCTAAGATTATTAGGCGATAGAAAAGGTAGCAATATGCCTTTAGAAAAGCCAGAAATTACAATTGATGGTTTAATGAATGAAGCGGCTTGGGACAACGCAACTATTACAAACCAAGGTAATTTTAAAAACCTTTTTGGCGATAATGTAGATGCTGGTGATTTTGTTGTTAAAGCGTTTTTTGGTAAAGACGGTTTATATATTGGCGTGTTAGTTGATGACTATGATTTAAATGCACCAAAAGGACCAGGTGAAGCTTATAAAAATGATGGTATGGAATTAAGAATTCATGTTTTTGATGGTAATAATTTACCAATCTTATCATACAAATGGTTACTTGATTTACACGGATTCCAATGGCACGAAACTGGTTCAGGCGGAATTAGTTCTTCATTTGCTCCACATGTGGAAATGAAGTACTTCATTGACGGAACTGTTAATAATAGTAGCGATACCGATCGTGGTTGGGGACTTGAGATGTTTATCCCTTATTCACACCTAGGTATGGAAAGTGCTAATTCATATATCAAAATATTAAGTGCTGTCGGTACATTTGAACAAAATAATGCATTACCTGGTGATTATGCAGCAATTAACGATACTAACTGGGATGTTGTTGAAGATTATCCAACTTTAAGGAGAAAGTGAGAATGAAAAAAATATATAGTATCTTATTTTTATTACTAACAGCGATTTTATTAGTTGGCTGTTTTAATAAAAAAGAAGGTGTCACAATATTTATTCATGGACAAACTCACGAAAGAGGCATCTATCAAAAGATTATTGATAAGTTTACTGAAGAAACCGGCATTAAAGTCAATGCTGAATTAGTTAATGCGGATGGTTATCAAACTACATTATCAGCATCTTTAGGAACAAAAAACGCACCAGATGTATTTTATGTTAACCCAGCTGATATTGGTTCTTTTGCTAACAATGGGGTTATTTTAGATTTACTACCATATTTAGAACAAGAAATTGTTAATGATGGTTTTGATTATCATCAATTTTTAGATGAAACATTAAAATATTATAAATATGATACAACTACTAAAAAACGTGGTGAAGGTGAGGCTTTATGGGCGATTCCAAAAGACACTTCATCATATCCAATGGCTTATAATAAATTAATCGTTGATTTAGCAGTTAGTGAAGGTCATTGGGAAAGAGAAACTAAAAAAGGAATTTGGGCTGAAAGAGAAGGTGGTATGCCGCTACCTTGGGAAGCAGACCCAACAGAAGCGGGTAACAAACAAATTATTTATACTTGGGAAGAATTTACTAATGCTGCTAAAGCCATGTCTTTTACAATTGGTACAAAAACTTATTTTGGAACAGCTTTATTAGATACATGGGCAATGCACTCATGGATCTGGGCAGCTGGCGCAGACTGGTTAAGTGCTGATGGAACTAAAGTTACTGTTGATACTCCAGAATTTATTGCTGGATTTACTGAATTTATTGAATTAATGGACCATCGTGGAGTTTCTCAAACTAGAGAACAAATGGGGATTAAACCTCATTATGACCGTTGGATGAGTGGGGAAGTTGGATTTTTTAACGTAGGTGTTTGGGATGTTGCTGCGTTTGAAAGTGTTTCTAAATCAATTCTAGATTATGGATTAATGCCAACTCCAAGACAAAACCGCCAAGAAGGAAGCAATTGGTATAGTTATGTTGGAACTTTAGGTTATGCCATATCTTCTAAAACAGAAGTTGCAGAAGACGCGATTAAATTAGCACTTTATATGAGTTTAAGTGAAGAATCATATGTGAGAATGACTGAAAAACAAACAATTCAATTGCCTAATTCAAAAGACAAAATGGCTGATTATATTGAAAATGAAAAATTAAAACCATTAAATAAAAGTGTTTTCTTAGAAGTAATTGAAGGTGGTCACGGTAAATTACACCCAACAGCTCAAGCCTATAATTCTTTATGGTATGATGCTTTTATTGATGAATTATCAAGAGTTTGGAAAGTAACTGATAGCGACACCAAAGGAGAAATGACTCCAGCTGAATATGCTAAATATATTCAACCTAAAATGCAAAAACTTTTAGACCAAGCTTTAAGAGACGAAAAAGACGGATTTTAATAATGAGAAAGGGGTATTTTATGCCCCTATACTCATTTAAATAGGAGGTTAGTATGCAACAGATAAAAACAATTAATGGCAAAACAAAAATCTATAAACCGAAAAAGAAATATAAAGAAAACTTAGTCGGCTATCTATTTATTTTGCCAGTAATTATTGGAGTATTATTTTTTATTGCATATCCGCTAGTATATTCTTTGATTTCGACTTTTAAAAATTGGAACGGTTTAATTCCATTAGGTAAAGCCAAATGGGTTAAATTTGAAATGTATCAAAGGGTTTTAACCGATCGAGCTTTTTGGGATTCTTTACTGACAACTATAATTACATTAATTGGGATTCCAATCGGAATGATTTTATCTATGGGTTTAGCGATGCTATTAAACCGCGGACTTAAAGGTACCAATACATTTAGAGTTATTTTTTATATTCCAGCGATAGTTTCTATTTCGGCAATTATTATTCTATGGCGCGGAATGTTAGCGGTTGATGGCCCCTTAAATGCCATTTTCGGTATTTTTGGGATGAAAGCTAAAAACTGGTTAGGAGAACCAGTTTATGCAAGAATTTCTTTGATTGGAATGTTAGTTTGGAAGGGTTTGGGGGTTTCAACACTACTTTATATTGCTGGTTTACAAGGAATTTCAGGGTCATACTTAGAAGCGGCTAAATTAGACGGAGCGAATAGTTTTCAAATATTTACAAGAATTATCTTTCCACTTTTAAAACCAACTCATTTTTATATGGTTGTAACAGGCATTATTAATGGAATGCAGTTATATATAGAACCGGATTTATTATTAAATGGTGGACCGGCTAATTCAACAAGAACAGTCTTGATTTATTTATTCCAAAGATTTGATAATAGATTAATTTCAGAAGCATCGGTAGTGGCTTGGATTTTGGCATTAATTGTATTTGTTGTGACGGCTTTACAATTTTATATGAATAGTAGGAGTGAAAAGCGATGACAAAAGATATTAAAATTAAAAAAATTAAAACAGTTAAAGCCAAAGAAAGAACCGCCAATTTTGCTTCATATCTAATATTAATTATTGGCTCATTTGCAATGGTTGCACCATTAGTATGGATGTTTTCTACTGCTTTAAAGGAAAATCAATTTTCAGTTTATAACACACCACTTTTTAGTCAACTATATTTTAAAAATTTTGTCGAAGTCTTTAAAACAATTCCAATCATGAAAGGTTTTAAAAATAGCTTGATTGTAGCGATTCCATCAATTGTAGTTGGTAGTTTCGTATCAACTATGGCTGCTTATGCTTTTGCCAAAATTGATTTTAGATTTAAAAACATTTTATTTTTATTATTACTAGGTGTAATAATGGTACCTTTCCCAGTTATTATGATTCCTCAATATTATATATTTACAGATCTTAATTGGATTGGAACTTTACTACCTTTAATAATTCCTAAAATGTTAGGTAATATTATGATGATTTTCTTTTTAAAACAATTTTTAGAAAATATTCCTAATGCTTTAATAGAAAGTGCTAAAATTGATGGGGCAGGACATTTTAGAATCTTTTTCTCAATTATTTTACCATTAGTTAAACCAGCATTAGTTGCGCAACTAATTTTATGGTTTATGGGAATTTGGAATGATTACCTAGCACCTAACTTATTTTCAGCAAAAACACCGACTTTACCAGTAGTTATTGCTAGTTTAGTCAGTTTTACTGACACACAAACGCAAACACACTTGAATATGGCTGCATCAATTATTTCTACAATCCCTGTAGTTATAGTCTTTGCTATATTCCAAAAACAAATTATTGATTCAGTTATTTTATCAGGGACAAAAGAATAAATTACAATCGAGGTTAAAGATGAAGTATAAATATAAAAATCCAATAGTAATTGAACGGGCTGACCCATTTGTATATAAACATAACGATGGTTACTATTATTTTACGGGGTCAGTTCCAGGATATCAATCTATTGAAATAAGAAGAGCTAAAACATTAAATGGTTTAGAAACAGGTGAAATAAAAACAATTTGGCACGCTCATGAAGAAGGTCTTTTAAGTGAGCTTATTTGGGCACCAGAAATTCATTATATAAACAATAAGTGGTATATTTATTTTGCGGCAAGCAATTCAGCTACAGTTAGAAATTCAAAATACCACCATCGTATGTTTGTTCTTGAATGCGAGGGGGATCCTTTTAATGACTCTTGGATTGAAAAAGGCGAAATAAAGACCCATTTAAAAAGTTTTTCATTAGATGGTACGGTTTTTCAACATCGAGATGAATTATATTATGTTTGGGCACAACTTGATCCAAAAATTAAAGGAAATTCTAATTTATATATATCAAAAATGATGAACCCTTGGACTTTAAAGGGCGAAGTTTTGATGCTTTCAAAACCCGAATTTGCTTGGGAAAAGAATGGATTCTTAGTTAATGAAGGTCCAGCAGTAATCATTAAAAATGATAAAGTTTTTATTAGCTATTCGGGAAGTGCAACCGATCATCATTATGCGATAGGATTACTTTATGCTAATGCTAATAGTGATTTGTTAAAGATTGATTCTTGGACCAAAGAAAAAGAACCCGTTTTTAAGAGTTGTGAAGAAAATAGTCAATATGGCCCAGGTCATAATTCCTTTACCAAATCTGAAGATGATAAATTTGATGTTTTAGTTTATCACGCAAGACCAATTAAAGTTATTCAAGGCGATCCATTAGATAATCCTAACCGACATGCCAGAGCTCAAGTTTTTTCTTGGGATGAAAAAGGGATGCCAGTATTTGGAAAACCAGTTAAATAGGAGAAACTATGAACGCGAAAATATTTGTTGATAAAAATTTAAAAATTGGGACTGTAAAGTCTGAACTATTTGGAAGTTTTATTGAACATTTAGGGCGAGCGGTCTATGAAGGTATTTATGATCCGGATCATCCTAAAGCTGATGAAAATGGTTTTAGACTAGATGTAATTGAGTTAATCAAGGAATTAAATATTTCAACTGTTAGATACCCAGGCGGTAATTTTGTTTCAGGGTATAATTTTTTTAATGGTATCGGATTAAAAGAAAAAAGACCTGTTAAACTTGATTTAGCCTGGGAAACGGTTGAAGATAATAGTTTCGGAACCGATGAGTTTATGAATTGGACTAAAAAAGCTAAAGTTGAACCGATGATGGCGGTTAATTTAGGTTCTGGAACACCAATTGAAGCAGCTGAAATTTTAGAATATTGTAACTTTGAAAAGGGTAGTCAATTAAGCGATTTAAGAATTAAAAATGGTTCGAAAAATCCTTATAAAATCAAATATTGGTGTTTAGGAAATGAAATGGATGGGCCTTGGCAAATTCAATCATTAAATGCCCAAGATTATGCAAAAAAAGCTTTATCAACAGCTAGAGTTATGAAGTTAGTTGATAAAAACATTAAATTGATTGCTGCCGGTAGTTCAAGTCCCGAAATGCTAACTTATCCGGCTTGGGATAGAATCATTTTAGAAGAGTTATACGATGAAATCGATTATATTTCAATGCACCGTTATTATTCTCATGATTCAACCTTAAATGATTTTTATGCGTCATATAAAGATATGGATGATTTTATCAAAACAATTAAGTCAACTATCAATTATGTCAAAGCATTAAAAAGAAGCGAAAAAGAAATAAAAATATCTTTTGATGAATATAATATTTGGTACATTAAAGAATCTAAATTAGGTAATTGGCAAAAAGCCCCTCATTTATTAGAAGATAATTATAGCTTAAAAGATGCGTTAGTTTTTTCAGGACTATTAAATACATTATTAAATAATGTTGATATTGTTGAAATGGCATCACTTGCCCAATTGGTTAATGTGATTGCTCCAATTTTAACAAAAAAAGGTGGAGAAGCAATTAAGCAAACTATTTTTTATCCTTTTAAAAATGCTTCAAATAATACAGTTGGTGGTCAAGTATTAAAACCAATTGTTACATCTGAAAAATTTAGTTCTAAATATGGAGAAACCAACTATATTTCTCCAGCAATTGTATTATTAGAAGAAAAAAAAGAAATCAACATCTTTTTAACAAATTATAGTAAAAAAGATATAGTTCTTGAATTAGAAATAAGATCAGTTGGTAATTTAAAACCAATTTATCATGAAATTTTAAATAGTGATGATATTGAAAATAAAAACACTTTTGCTAATCCTAATTTAGTTGTACCTAAAGAGTTAGATTTACCAAAGGTAGAAAATAATTTAGTTAAAGTTAAATTAATTAAAGAATCATATCACTTGCTTAAATTTAATTATGAGGAATTATAAATGATTAAAAAAGGTTTTATTGTTAGTACACTTTTACTAGCTTTGTTTTTATTAATCGGATGTCAAAAAAACAATCAAGTATCATTAGATGATAATATTGTTTTTCCTAATGAACCTTATTCTTTAGATGATCATCCCTTAATTAAAGATCAATATGCTTTTTATGATATTTCAGGAACCCAGCCTAAGTATTGGGGTAGCGCTAATGTTCATGATCCTGTAATGATAAAAGAAGGGGATTATTATTACATATTTTCAACAGATGCGCAGTATGGAATAACTAATGAAAAGGGAATCCATATTAGAAAAACTAAAGATTTAATAAATTATGAATATGTTGGGACAGCACTAGATTTAAAAAGTGTTAGCCCGGCAATTGATTATGTTGAATATAACCGTGATGGTATTTTAGTTGATTTCTTCTGGGCTCCTGAAATATATAAAAAAATTAAAGGCGATGGAACAGTTGAATATTGGTTGTTTTATTCAAATAGTTCGTTTGGACAAAGAACTTCATTTATGGGCCTTGCTAAAAGCGATCATATTGAAGGACCATATATTCATGATGTTGAAATTTTAAGAACCCATCAAAGTGTTGGCTCTCCTAATGCTATTGACCCAGCTTTAATAGTTGAAGAAGTTAATGGAATAGAAAAAATGTTTTTATCATATGGTTCTTGGAATTCTGGTATTTATATAATTGAATTAAATCCTGAAACTGGCGCACCAATGATTAATCAAACTTTAGAGAAAAAAGAAGTAGATGTTAATACTGATGTTATCGGAAAAACCACAAAGAAGATGAAGAATATTCCAACGGCTAATGACTTAGCTTTTGGAACTAAAATATTAAATATTTATTCAGCAGAAGCGCCATATATTATTAAAGAAAAAGACTATTATTATTTATTTGTTACGACGGGTTTTGATTTAACTTATGATTATAATACTAGAGTTTTTAGAGCCAATAATATTTATGGTCCTTATCTTGATAGTGAAGGAAATTTAGCTATTTCTAATACTAATCGCGAAACCTTTAGAGCTTATGGTAATATGATAACTGATGCTTATCAATTTAACTTTGATAAATCGTTAGGTGAACAAAAAAGAGGCTGGGCTGGACTCGGACACAGTGCTGCCTATAAAGATGGTGATACATGGTTATATTTATCACATTATCGTGGAACTTATATAGATAAAGATCGTTTTTTCTTTGGAGTTAGAAAAATGCATTTTGTAAACGGTTGGCCAATTCTTGAAGCAAACCGTCATGTTATGGGTGCAGAAGAATTAACCGATAAGGTAAATATTAGTGGTAACTATCAAATTCATTTATTAGATAAAAATGTTCAAAATGCTAAGCTAAATAACAATATTATAACAATTGTTAATAAAGCAAAAAACATAACTTTAACATTAGAAAAATATGATGAAAAATATTATAATGTAATTGGTGATTTGACTGGTAAATGGAAATTTGAAAATAATCAATTAGAATTAGTTTTAAATAACAAAATATATCGTGGAATAATTACGCCACAATGGCAATTTGAAAAACATAAAGGCACTTTAAGCTTTTCATTAATTGATGAAAAGGGTTATAGCCTATGGGGAAATAGATTTTTATAAGGAGAAAGAAAAAAATGAAAGAAAATATATTTTATTTTGTTACAGGAACCCAAACTTTATATGGTGAAGATATTTTTAAGACTATCAAAGATAACAGTTTGAAGATTGTTAATTTTATTAATGAAGATAAAAATAATCCAGCAACCTTAGTTTTTAAAGATTTAGTTAAATCAAATCAAGATATTTCTGAGGTTGTGGCTGAAATTAATAATAACCAAAATGTTAGTGGAGTAATATTTTGGATGCATACATTTAGTCCGGCTAAAATGTGGATAAAAGGGTTAAAAAACTTACAAAAACCGATGTTACATCTACATACACAAGCAAATCTAACGATTCCTTTAGATGAAATTGATATGGATTTTATGAATTTAAATCAATCAGCTCATGGTGATCGTGAGTTTGGTTTTTTAGCTACTCGCTTAAGAATGAATCGAAAAGTAGTTACTGGTTATTACAAAGATGAACGAGTGTTAAATGAAATTTTTGATTTTATGAGAGCGGCTTCTGCAGTTAAATTTTCAAAAAACTTAAATGTAATAAGACTAGGAGATAACATGCGTGAAGTTGCTGTAACTGAAGGGGATAAAGTTGAAGCTCAAATCGCTTTAGGTTGGAGTGTTAATGGTTATGGAATCGGTGACTTTATTGAAGAAATCAACAAAGTTAGTCTAGAAGAAGTTGAAAACTTATATCAAGAAGTAAATTTAAAATATACAATTATATCTAAAGATATCGAAGCTATTAAAGAACAACTTAAATATGAAATTGCCTTAGAAAACATGTTAAAAAGACATAATGCTAAAGCCTTTACTACTACCTTTGAAAACTTACATGGCTTAAAACAATTGCCAGGTCTAAGTGTTCAAAGATTGATGGAAAAAGGTTATGGTTTTGGTGGCGAGGGAGATTGGAAAATCGCTGCACTAACAGCTACTTTAAAATATATGGCAGAGGATTTGGAAGGTGGAACTTCATTTATGGAAGACTATACTTATAATCTAGTAAAGACTAACGAATATATTTTAGGATCACATATGTTAGAAATTTGTCCAACATTAGCTAAAGATAAAGTTTACATTGATGTTAAGCCTTTAAGTATCGGTGGAAAAGGCGATCCAGCAAGAATGATTTTTCAAAATAAAGCTCATAAAAACGCAGTTGTGGCAACCTTAGTTGATATGGGTGACCGTTTTAGAATGATTGTTAATACTGTTAATTTAATTGAAGAAAGATTGATGCCTAAGCTACCTGTTGCACAAGTTGTTTGGAAACCAGAACCATCACTTCATGAATCGGCAACCGCTTGGATTTATGCCGGTGGAGCACATCACACTGTTTTATCGACTCAATTAACTGAAAATCAATTAAGAACTTTTGCCGAACTATTAGATATAGAATATGTTTTAATCGATAAAAACACCAATCTAAATAGTTTTGTTGAACAATTAAAAATAAATGATGTAGTTTGGAAATTAAAAGGATTGCAATAATATGAAATATTTAAAACTTAAGGAAGAAACTTTAAAGGCTAATTTAACAGTAAATAATAATGGTTTAGTTTTATTTACTTGGGGTAACGTCAGTATTATTGATCGAAATTTAGAAGTAATCGCGATTAAACCTTCAGGCGTACCTTATAGTAAAATGACTGCCGATGATATCGTAGTTGTTAATTTAGAAGGAAAAATAGTTAGTGGAAAACTAAAACCATCGGTTGATTTAAATACTCATTTAGTCTTATACAAAGAATTTGAAAATATTAATAGCGTTGTACATACTCATTCTACCTACGCAACTGCATTTGCTCAAAAAGCTTTGAGCATTCCAATTATGGGTACAACTCACGCAGATTATTTTACTAGTGATATTCCTTGTGTTAGATATTTAAAAGAAAATGAAATGAAAGATTACGAAAAAGCAACTGGAATTGCAATTACTGAAACGTTTAAAAGTTTAAACTATAATCATATCCCTGGCTGTGTAGTTAGTGGACACGGTGTATTTGCATGGGGTAAAAGTGGAGAAGAGGCAGTCTTTAATGCGACTGTCTTAGAACAAATAGCCAAAATGGCCTATTTAACCTTAACTCTTCCAGGTGAAAATAAAACCTTACC
This sequence comes from uncultured Acholeplasmataceae bacterium, assembly GCA_964603705.1. Taxonomy (GTDB): domain Bacteria; phylum Bacillota_I; class Bacilli_A; order Acholeplasmatales; family Acholeplasmataceae; genus CAZRWC01. Next base: position 2,452 of record CAZRWC010000017.1, on the reverse strand, counting down.
TAAACATATGAGTGATACTCATTATGAAAGAAAACACGGTAAAAACAAAACTTACGGACAGTAATTATGAAACTTAATTTAAAAAAGACTTCATTAGGAATTGAATTTGGCTCAACTAGAATTAAAGCGGTTTTAATTGATGATGAGTTTAAAGTTATAGCCAATGGTAGCTATAACTGGGAAAATCAATTAATTAATGGTTTTTGGACTTATTCCAAAAAAGAAATTATTTTTGGTCTGCAAACTTGTTTTAAAGATTTAAAAGCCAATTTTGAAACTAAATATCAAGAAAAACTAACCACAATTGGTTCAATCGGAATTTCCGGGATGATGCATGGTTATATTGCTTTAGATGAACAAGATAATTTTCTTGTTCCTTTTCGAACTTGGCGAAACAATAATACTGAAAAGTCAGCCGAAGAGTTAACTAAAATATTAAATTATCAAATACCTGCTAGATGGTCGATTGCACACTTATATTATGCGATTATTAAAAAAGAAGAACATGTTTCAAAAATTAATTTTCAAACAACCATTGCGGGCTACGTTCACTACTTATTAACAAAAGAAAAAGTAGTTGGACTAAACGAAGCCTCAGGAATGTTTCCAATTGATTTAGAAACACTAAGTTTTGATCAATCTCGAGTTGATATATTTAATCGAATAATCAAAGATAATAATTTAGATTTTAAATTAGAAAACATCTTTCCAAAACCATTAAAACCAGGCATAAATGCTGGATTATTAACTAAAGATGGAGCCCAATTATTAGACATTTCTAACGAATTAGAAGCAGGTATTTTATTTGTAGCACCAGAAGGTGATGCCGGAACCGGAATGATTGCGACCAATAGCATTAAAAAAAATACCGGCAATATTTCAGCCGGAACATCGATCTTTGGAATGGTTGTTTTAGATAAACCATTAAAAAATATCTACCCTGAAATAGACCTTGTTACTACTCCTGATGGCAGCTTAGTAGCAATGGTTCATGCTAATAATTGTACCTCCGATATTAATTCATGGATAAATTTATTTAAAGAAGTAATTAATACAATCGGTTTTGAAGTGAGCCCTGATTTGTTATATGAAAAGATGTTTTTAAAGTCGCTTGAAGGAGAGTTAGATGCTGGTAATATGCTATCTTATAATTATATATCAGGCGAAAATATTACTAAAATAGATAGAGGAATCCCTTTATTTTTAAGAACAAGCGAAAGCAATTTTAATCTAGCTAACTTTATGAGATTACAAATTTACTCTAGCTTTGCAACATTAAAAATTGGTATGAATATATTAACCTCAAAAGAAAGAATTAAAATTAATTCGATTGTAGCTCATGGTGGTATTTTTGGGACTAAAGGGGTTGCACAAAAGTTTCTTGCATCAGCTTTAAATGTTTTAGTTTCAGTTAACGATACAGCAAATGAAGGAGGACCATTTGGAACGGCCTTACTAGCAATGTATTTATTTAATAATCATCTATCATTACCTAAATATTTAGATTTAGTATTTAAAGATAATGAAATTATTACATTTAAACCTATTTTACAAGAAGTGGAAGGCTATAATAAGTTTTTTGAAAACTATATAAAAGGCTTAAAAATAGTTTTAGAAGCCTCGAAAATTATTTAAAAGAAAGTATGTAATGAGAACTTTATAAAAGTTGAAAATTTTTAAGTTTAATAAAAGCGGCTTTATTAAGGGTTAAAACACAAATAGTTATTTAAAACCAGCTTAGTCTGGTTTTTATATTTACTAAACAACGTTAAGCTTAAATATTTAAAAAAGTTAAATTAAGGAGCGATTGTCATGACAAATACAATAAAGACAAATAACAGAAAGATTAGAACTCAAAAAGTTAAAACATATTTCCAAAAACCGGAAAATGTCATCTTGGTTCTATTTGCAATTGTATTAACGATAGCGACAATTGCTCCTATTTTAACTTTAGCAATTGATACTGTTCGAGTTCATCCTGGTAGCATTGATGCTATTATGACAGGTAAAGTTAAAGGCTTTACCTTTTATAATTGGAAAGACTTATTTGCGGGTAACGTTGCAAAACAAAACTTATGGATGCCACTTTTTAATAGTATAGTCTTAGCGTCACTTTCGTGTCTAGGGGCAATATTATTTGGTGGTATTTTTGCTTATTTAATTACAAGAACAAATGTTAAGTTTTAAAAATACTTATCATCAATCTTTATATTTCCTTATATTATGCCACAATGGACATTAGCAGTTATTTGGCAAAACGTATTTAAATCATCAGCTAGAACAGGAACATCAGATGGGTTGATTGCTTCACTTTTTAATGTCTCAATGCCTAAATGGTTTGCTCAAGGAATGTTTCCTTCGATCATTATCCTAGCTATTCATTATGCTCCATTTGCTTATTTATTAATTGGTAGTATTTTTAGAAACATGGACTCTAACTTAGAAGAGGCGG
>CAZRWC010000016.1:2585-19570 GCA_964603705.1 uncultured Acholeplasmataceae bacterium | reverse complement strand
ATTGTATTAAATCCTTCTTTAAACTCAATAACATTTGTATAAACATCCGCTAACTTAGCTGATTGTTCAACTACTTCATCACCAACAACTTGATAAGAAAAACCAATATTGTTTTTGATGGTATCAGAAAATAAGAAGTTATCTTGTGGCACATAACCTATCGCATCTCTAACCGTATCAAGCGGAACAGTCATAATATCGTGTCCATCTAAAAAAACAGTGTCATTTTTTATATTATATAATCTTAAAAGAATTTCAACTAAAGTTGATTTGCCGCTACCGGTTCTTCCTAAAATTCCAACTCTTTGACCGGCTTTTATTTCAAAGCTAATATTAGATAAAACTGGTGTTTCAGGGTCGTCTGGATAGGCAAAAGTTAAATTATCAACTCTAATACCACTACCGATAATTTCAGTTGGTACAGCTTGATCATCATTTATATCGATTGGATAATCTAAAAATTCTTCTAACCTTTTAGCACTTGCTTGAGCTTGGCTATTAATTGCTAAAAAGCGGGTAAAAGCCATCATTGGCCAAATTAAAGTAGAAAAATAACTTATATATGTTACTAAAGTTCCTGCATTCATACTGCCATTAATAATTAAATGCGCACCATATCCAATAATTGTCAAAATAACAACACTAATTGAAATATTAATAGAAACATGGAATGTCATATGCTTTTTAACGAAATCTAAATTTGTATTGTAATAGTCTTCAGTTCTTTTTTTAAATCTAACCGCTTCAATCGCTTCTTTAACATAGGCTTTTACTACCGATAATCCTGAAAAGCTTTCTTGAACTAAATCTGACATATCTTCAAAAGATTTTTGTCTGCGTTTAAATTTAGCTTGCATTGAACTTCTTAAAAAATACATCATTACCGCAATGGCAACTAACGGTATAAAGGCATAAACAGTCATCATTACATCAACTTGAAACATACGATAAAGCGCAAATCCTCCAAGAAAAATACCATCAGACAAAGTTAAAAGCCCCGGTCCAAAAGCTAATCTAACAGCTTGCACATCATTAATAAAATAAGCCATTAACCCACCGACTTTTTCTTTTGAATAAAATTCGCTTGAAAGTTTAGTCGCATGTAAAAACATTTGATTTCTAATATCTTGTTCAATTTTTCTAGATGTTCCAAAGATTAGATAACGCCATAAAAAACGACCAACAGTCGCAATTGACATCCAAATTAAAATCCATTTTAACTCCGCTATAATAGCGTTGCTTGGATAAGATGGAAGTTCAAACATAAATTCATAATGGGTAATAATTCGACCAATATTAGCAGGTATTTCCAATTGAACATAGTCTACAACAAATAAAACTAGTAGTCCTACGATTAGTAAAGGGGCATATATCCAGTAATATTTTTTAAAATGTTTGCTAAGTATCATCTTTCTGTCCTCTATTTTATTATTATATCATAATAAAATTTTTAAATTTAGTAAAACGAGTCTAAACAACTATTGAAATATTAACTTTTTACAAAGCGAATTGCTTATTGTATAATGATTCTATATGAAAGGAAAATTATTATGACAGTATTAGATAAATTTTTAAGATATGTGAAAATTGACACTCAAGCTGACCCCCTTAGTAAATCAACACCTTCTAGTTTAAAACAGCTTGATTTAAGCAATTTATTAGTTAATGAATTAAATGAAATCGGCTTAAAAGCTGTTTTGAAAAACGGCTATGTTTATTCGAAAATTCCTAAAAACACTGACAAAGATAGCTATAGTATTGGTTTTGTCGCCCATGTTGATACATCACCTGATGCTCCAGGCAATAACGTTAACCCGAAAATCATCAAAAATTACAATGGAAGGGCAATTATTTTAAATGAATTATACCAAATGGATCCCGTTGAATTTTCAGTGTTAAATGAAGTGGTTGGTGATGATTTAGTTGTAACAGATGGAAACTCTTTATTAGGTGCTGATGATAAAGCTGGTGTGGCAGAAATCATGGAACTAGCTAAATATTTAGTTGAAAACCCAAGTTTAGAACATGGTGATATTTACATTTGCTTTACACCTGATGAAGAAATCGGTCGTGGAACCGATAAATTTGACTTTGATTTATTTAAAGCCGATTTTGCTTATACACTAGATGGTGGTAGAGTTGGTGGCATCGAATTTGAAAACTTCAATGCCGCTTCTGCCAAAATTAAAATCATTGGTAAAAGCATTCATCCTGGTTCTGCAAAAAATAAAATGATAAATGCAAATTTACTTGCGATGGAATTCCATCAACTTCTGCCCGTTTTTCTAAATCCTGCCTATACTGAAGAATACGAAGGATTTAATCATTTAAGCGATTTAAGAGGAAGCGTTGAAGAAGCCGAGTTAAATTATATTATTAGAAATCATGATAAAGATTTATTCAAAAAGCAAAAAGACGAGTTTAAAACTATCACGAAATATCTAAATAAGAAATATGGTTATCAAGCATTTAAACTTGAAATTAAAGACTCTTATTATAATATGAAAGAATTTTTCAATGATAAAATGTATATTATTGATCTTGCCATAAAAGCCACTTTAGCAGCAAATGTAGAACCATTTCACGCTCCAATTAGGGGTGGAACTGATGGAGCGACTTTAACTTATAAGGGACTGCCAACACCAAATTTAGGAACTGGCGGCTACAATTATCATGGACGCTTTGAATTTTTATCGATTAATCAAATGCACAAAGCGGTAGAAATTATTATTAACATTGTTAAATTAAGTGTAAAAAATAATATTTAAACAAAAATGATATCTATGTCATAATTTCTTGTTTTTTTAAGTTATTTTCTTAAATTAGTGTAAAATAGAATGGGTGATGATATGAAAGAACTTATTTTTTTAACTCCCTCTTTTCATTACAGAATTTGGGGTGGAGTTCGACTTAAAGAGTTTTATCCAAATCTTAATAAAGAAAATATTGGCGAGGCTTGGGCAATTAGTGCTCATGAAAATGGCCCATCGACAGTTTTAAATGGTCGTTTTAAAGGAGCAACTTTAGATGAGTTGTATAAAAATCAGCGAGATTTATTTGGTAATATCAAAAATGAAAAATTTCCTTTACTAATAAAAATAATCGACGCTAATGATAAGTTATCAGTTCAAGTTCATCCCGATGATTTTTTAGCTAAAAAATATAACTCTTATGGTAAAACTGAATGTTGGTATATTTTAGATGCTAAAGAAAATTCTTCAATTATTTACGGCCATAACGCCTTGACTAAAGAAGAATTCATCACAAAAGTAAATTTAGGAAAATTTGATGATTTATTGTATAAAGTTCCAGTTCAAAAAGGCGATTTTTTCTTTATTCCGGCTGGAATAGTTCATGCTTTAGGAGAAGGAATAATGCTTCTTGAAATTCAACAATCTTCCGATATTACATATCGACTTTATGATTATGATAGAATTGATAAAGACGGTAAAAAAAGAGAACTTCACCTTCAAGCCGGAATTGAAGCAACTAAAATCCCCAGTCCAATTATCAAAAATCAAATTTCAAGCCAACAAATTAACAGTAATTTAATTTCAAATTTAATCGATTTTAAATACTTTAGTGTTTATAAATGGGATTTAAAATACTCTTTTATTACTTCTAACAAGCCCTTTACTTTATTAACAATCTTAAGTGGATCAGGTATAATAAATGGACATAAATATCAAAAGGGCGATAGTTGTTTAGTTCCTAATTATTTTTCTAAGATTAATATAACTCCAAAGATTCCAAGTGAAATAATTGCTGTTACATTACCAGATTAATAATAGAAATAACTTGTTTTATTTAAAATATTTTGTTAATTTTTCTAAAATATTAAGGTTAAATATTATAGAAAAATCTATTTAAAATAACCATCTAATGGTAGAATAATTGTGGTGATAAATATGTATTATTTAGGAATTGATGGCGGGGGCACAAAAACTAAAGTAGTAATAATTGATGAAAAATCAAATATTTTATATGAAAAAATATCAGGTCCTTCTAGTTTAGATACGGTCTCTGAGGCTATTACCTTAGAAAATATAAGGCTTGCTTTAGTGGATTTTTTTAAGATACCAAAATTTCACAACGCTCACTTTAAAGGCGTTTTCGCTGGACTAGGCGGTATTTTTTCAAATAAGGATAAAGATAAACTAAAAGCGATTTTAGGTAAACTACCAGGGGTAGATTCTTCTACTAGAGTTATTGGGGAAAGCGATGCGGAAAACGCCTTAGCAAGCGGACTTTTGTTTGATGAAGGGATTACATTAATTGCCGGTACTGGTATGGTAGCTTATGGTAAAAATCTAAATAATCAAACTCATAAAGCTGGCGGTGTTGGCTATAAAGAAGGTGACTTAGGTAGTAGTTATGATCTGGGAATTAATGCATTAAGAGCTGTAGCTAGAGCAATCGATAATCGCTTTAATAAGACATCTTTTACTGATGAACTTATGGAGCATTTAAAGATTATAACTATGAGTGATATTCAAATTTTAACCGAAAGGTGGTATTTAGAACGCACAAAAGTTGCCGCTTTAGCCCCTTTTGTAACTAAACATGCCAATTTGGGTAATATTTATGCTATGAATATATGCGATAATGCCACTTATGAGTTAAGTCTAGCAGTTCATGCTGTTTATCATACCTTAGCACTTGTTAATCCAACTTTAGTAATAGTTGGTTCTTTAGGAAATACTGATGGTTATTTTAAAGATAAATTACACGCTAATTTAAAAGCTTTAATACCTAATTTGAAAATCATCAAGCCCCAAATTGATCCCGCTTATGCTGCTGCAAAACTCGCCTTACACCATAACTAAACTATATACAAGTCAAATATCAAATCAATTAAAATATAAAAGGCTACTAGCCTTTTTTATTATTTGCCAATGCCTCTTCTTCTTTTCTTTTTTTTGACCATTGATACATGTGCCAATATCTTAAAGATTTTAAATGTTGTTCATATATTTTATAGCCATCATGATAATAGATGTAGACATAATACTTTAGGACGAAGGTTTTGGTTTACCAACACTGATTTTTATGGACAATTAAAAACTTATTAATTTTGTTTAACCTTCCTTCTTTTGAGAGATTTTTATCTAAAAAAATCATTAAGTAATTAATACCGCTATCAAAAATATAATCCGCAGTTATGGTCTTAGTTAAATCGCCAAGCCAATTTAGTTCCAATGTGACATTTGTTTTAACATCATTTGGTAAAATTTTCTTAAAGAAACCCAAATAATCTACTCCTTTACTTTCATAGCCATCTTGAACCATATCTTTACTTACTTCAAAGAAAGAGTAAGAATAATAATTATTAATTAATTTTAGTATGTCTTTAATATCGTTTTTTTGTCCATATCTTTTTTTTCTTTCTTTAATATTCCAAAAAGAAAATGCCATCAACTGATGGCACAAATAAATATATTATCGCCATCATTCAAGCTTTAGCACCTTATCTATTGGTAGGTTGCTGAAGGGTCATAGAGCTTGTCTCTCACCTTCTCTTTATGGTAAATTTATTATATCTTATTATTTTATAAAGTCAATTAATTATTAATTCTTTTTAATAATTTTATAACCGTTTTCAAGTAGATTTTCAATTAAATTATCATTAGGATTATCAAAACACATATAATCATATTTATAAAAATCTATATCATTAAGTGAATAACGCCCTTTATTATCTGGGTGTTTTAATAAAAAATTATGTAACGAGTCTAATCCTTGATGTGAAATTAAACAAGCGTGTAATCTTTTATCGTGATCTTTTCTATATATTTCTTGATCGCTAATTTTTATCATCTTGGCTGGCATTGGTCGATATCCATTAAATAAATAAAAAGCATTCCATCTTAATTTTTCACTATAAGCAATTACGTTTCGAAGACTAGTGCCAAAATATTTTTGATAATTATCATTACTATTTTTTTCGTTTTCTCGATAAAGCGCCATAAAATCTTTTATTGTAATTGAGACGGCGTTCTCATCTTTTGTTAAATCTAAACCCATCAGATTTAATTTGAATTTAATGTTCATGGCAGAATAATAATTAGAGTATAATTCAATTTGTGATAAATTATCCCAATAATTTTCTAAATCCAATTCATTTAGTGTAAATAACTTACTATATTGTCCATCAATATCCTTGGCAAGTTGTTGCAGCTCTTCGTTGACAATATGCGAGTGGTTAATTACGGCCAATTCATTTCCAAAATAAACTATGCTATCATCGTTTAATTTTTGGTTTTTAAGTCTGGCGACAATCTTTGTGTTCTTCTCATTTAATTGTCCTTTTAACCAAATAGCCGTTTCAGCATTTTCATAATCAGTCCCATAACTAACAAAAATTATATTATAACTGTTTTTATTATTAGCAATTTCTTTGATTTTTGAAGTCGCTTCATAACTGTTTATATCATATTTAAATGGGTAAAAGTTACAAGGTTTTTCAATCACTTCAAAATCCTTTTTAAACTCATCGAAATTTCTCATTAAATAATTAATCCGTTTATCATTAATTGCAAATTCATTTTTATCAAAAACATAATAATTTACTGGTTTACTAACCAATTTATTATCTTTTAGTCCCACTAATTGGTTGTTTTGACAAAACATTGTAAACAAGGAAGCATTGACTTTACCAAATCCATAAAAAATAACATTGATTTCTTTTTCTTCTTTAATAGTTTTATTTTGATTATAAAAACTATTATCAAGTAAGGCCGGTATAGTAAAATTAGTTACAAACTTTCTTGCAATCAATTCATATCTTGAAAAAACTCTTATAAACAAATTAGGATTTTCATCCTTATGTTTAAGATATTGGTTTCTAACAACTTCCATTTCTTGATATTTAACTTCCAAATATAAGAAAACTAAATAACTTTTTTTATTAATTTTTATAAACTCATCAATTAGTCTTTGATAGTCATTTTCTTTGGATTCAAATGTAATAAAATTATACCTAACATTTAATTTAAAGCCTTTTTTTATAAAATTATCAAAATCTAAAGCACCCGTAATAAATGTTATCTTATTGTCATATAAAAACTTCTTTTGATCACTAGAAAGTGCTTCATTTGCCCATAAAATTGTTTGATCAGAATGTTGATTAATATAATGAAGCGAATTTTCATTATAACCAATTACTATATCGCATGTCTTTTTTATTTTTTTAGAAATAACTCTTAGGTTTAGTAAATAATCTATAGTAAGAGAAAGGAAAGTCCCAACTACAGTTAGTGCTGCTAAAAAATATGAAAAGTAAAAAGCAATTGAAAACATCACATTTATATTTAAAACAGTTTCAAGCGTGCCGGTGTTAATTTCAAATGCAAAAGATTTTAATGCCGCTGATATGCTAGTCAAAAAACCAACCGCAAGAAAACCACCACTTTTATGAATATGGGCGATTAAATACAAGAAAAATAAAAAAAGTAAAACAGGTAAAAACCAAAATACAGTGTTTTTAGAAATGAGTCTTTTTCGTTTTCCAGCTAGAACTAAAAACAAAACAACAAAGACTAACTCAACTCCAAGAACTATACTAGAAAAAATTGTTACAAGCATACTAAATCTCCTTTTTATTTATTTAAAATGAGTCTGCATATGGAACAGAGACTAATAATGGAAACCAATTTTTGTATTTTAAGACTAAATTTGAATGAGCAGTTGTCAAAGCCGTCATCTCTCGTTTTGTTAGTTTAATATTCGCTTTTTCATTAGTCTTGATTACTTTTATAGAAGAATCAACGACGAACTTTAATGTTCCATATTCTTCTACTTCAATTAATAAAACGCCTTCCTCTAATTTATCAACTTGATTAGAAAGCTTCATCAATTTTTCAAAGGTAGTTTCAAAATTATAGATCCTCGCTAAATCTTTTGTGTAAATCTTAAAGCTTTCGGTAACAGTGTTTAAAACTCTAAATTTATTTACTTCAAAAGGTAATGTGATTATTCCAACTTCTAAGATATTATGAAACTCTAAAATCCCCTTTAAAACCAGGTTTACTTCATTTAAGTTAATTAATTCTAGTTCATGTATAACTTCTTCGTTTTTAATTAAATAATAACCTATAAACTTATCATCTTTTAATATAACAAAAACCTTTAAACCACGCGATTTTAAATAGTCATAAAAATTATTTTTTGGTCTAGCAACAAATAATCTTTTTATATATAAATCATAGATATTCGTCAAATCTTCGTCATCTTCATTTAAGATTTCTCTAAATGAAAAGTTCTTATCATCTTTAACAGTATGTTTAACATTTTGTTTATTAAATACAAATTCATAAAGGAAACCAAATTGATAAAAACCAAAATATTCATATCGTTGGCGCTGGCCTGATAAAATAGCTAGATCATAATTATTTTCTTTAATTTCAGATAAAACTAAGTCCATCATTTTTTTCATAATACCTTGACCGCGGTGTTCTATTTTAACAGCAACAGAGCCAATATAAGCCATATCTAAAGTTTGATTTAAAACTTTAAAATGAGTGGGCCAAACTGTAACCGCACCCAAAAAATCATCCTTATCAACACAAACCAATGTATGGTGTTCTAAACCTTCCTTTTTATAAACTTTCGGCATCGTTAACTGAAAATTTAAATTATCCCTAACATCAGAAAAGCCCGCATTAATAGTTTTTACTATTTCATCGTTTTCGCCAATTTTACCTTTTCTATAAACTATCATAATATCATCCTTTCATTTTTTGAAAATATCTTTCTAACTCTCTTGATACTCTTGTTGTAGAAGCATTAGAAAAACTTAATAAATCACAATTATGCTCTCTTGCTAAAGTAAGTAAATCATTATAAATCGGTAAATCTCTAGTAATCAAAATAGCAACTACCTGGTCATCTTCAATCCATGATTTGATTTTTTCTTGTCTTTTAGCAAAAGATAAAACTGAAATTTTTTCATATTCAGTTAAGCCAAAAATAATAATTTTAGGAACATTAATTGTATCTTGAGATTTATTATCTCTTTGGATACTAATCGCTTTAAAAGGCGATCTATCGTTTTTCACAACTACATCAAAAATTATATCTTTCGCAAATATTTTTTGCCAGTCTAATTTAATTTGACCTTGATAAACTTTTTGAGGTTTCTCACTTTGAATCATAAATTTACGTTCAAACTCAGAAATCGTATAATATTGGTCTTTCATTTGATCTAAAATTCTTAAATGTGGGTGGCAATTTAAAAAGATATATTTACCAAATTCTTGGACAACTCCTAAATTTTCAAAAGTTATCTTAGTTATATTAATACAATCTGCAAAAGCATAATCGCCAACAATTGTTACTTCTTTGCTAATAAATATTTGATTTATGTAAATAGAAGTTGAGATGCTGTCATTTAAAATATTAGTGATTTCTCTTGGTATAAACAAATTATCTTTTATTCCGGCTGGAACTCTTGTCAAACTAAATTTTGTCTTTTCCTTTTTAACTAATAATCCTTCAAGACTAGCAAAATGTTTGTTTTTAGGATCAACCTCAATATTTAACAATCCATGACAATTATCAAAAGCATCAGATGAAACATAATTGACATTGCTAGGTAAAAAGACTTTTGTTAAGCTTTTAGCATCTTTAAAAGCCCATGGACCGATTGTAGTTACTGATTTTGGTAGTTCAACTTCTTTGGCGCCGTTTGCTACATAAAGTAAGACTTTTTGCTTCTTATCAAGTAAAAGATGTTGATCTATGCTATGTGAAAAGCTACGATTTTTATTATCAACAGTAATATTAATTAATTTTTCACAACTTACAAAAACAGGGCATCCTAATTTATTGACATTCGCTGGAATACTTATACTTTTAATTTCTGGACATCTAACAAATGCCCAACTTCTAATATTGGTTAGAGTATTTGGAAAAACTATTTCACTTAAATTTTCACAGCGATAAAAAGCTGATCTAGAAATAGTTTTAACACCTTCCGGAATATTTATAGCATTTAAAAGATTACAACCATCAAACATAAAGGAAGGAATTTCTTCTAAAAGACCATAAGTGTTAAGAGAGTCAAATTGATCATTTAAACCAAGTGTAACCAAAACATATAATTTATTTATCAATTCTTCGTCATATAAGTCGGTGTTTTCTTTGATCAATTTGAATAGATTTTCAAATAAATATTTATTTCCTTTGTGTACTTTTGCCAAATTAGCTGTAAAATACAAGGTTTCATAAGTTATATGTGGTAACAAAAGATGTTTTTTTAAGTTATTTAAGTTTTCCTTAAAATTTCTATCTAAATTTTTAAATAATTTTTCTAATAAGTCATTTAAATATAGGGCTTCAAAAAAATACCGATAATCTGAATGCGTAAAATCAAACGATTTTTCAGTGATTTCAAAAATGCCCAAAGATGATAACAATTTAGTTTGTTTATCTTCTTTTAAAATATCTTTAAAATCTTGATTGTTAATGGCATATAAAGAAATATCTTTAAATAAATTATCGATACTTTCTCCACCATCTGCCCCTCTTCCTAAGTTGCGATAATAATCTTGTTTTAATTTTGATAGGATTGAGTTAGGTGAATCATCAAAAAAATAAGCAAACAACAATTCTCCAGGTGTAGTTAAATCAAAATCATAACCTTTATGGCCCTTTTTTAATTCGGTAAACATTTTTAATCTTAAATTATTTTTCAAAATATTAAATAACATTTTATTACGTTTATAATTAAAAGGTATTTGGTTTTCTTCTAAATGCTTTTTAACTTGTTCATCAGTTAGCAAATGATATTTTCCATAAGTGAAATTAGGAAATTCCTTATCTTGTAAAAGCGATCTATTTAAAATTATATCTTGAGTTCTAGATGTTATTATTAGTGAGAAATCACTCGCAAAATCAGCAATTTCTCTTACTATCGCTTCTTTAGCCTTTTCATGAGCTTCATTGGTACCATCTATTATTAAATAAACTTTTTCAGTTTTGGCAAACCCTCTTAATTTTTCAAAATCAAGATTGTAACCTTCGATATTATTTTCAATAATATGATTTTTTATTAATGAGTTTGGTTTTGATAAAAGTTCTAATGGTAAATATAATACTGGATAATATTGTCTTATTTGATTGACTAAGTCAAGCATAGAAACGGTCTTCCCACAACCAGATTCACCATATAAAAATAAATCCTTAATATTTTGATCTTTAATTAACGATAGTGTTGGATAATCAATATAAGTTTGATTGTTTGCAGAAATGTTAGTTAATAGATGTGATTTCTTATCACTTAATTCTAGGTTCTCCCTTAAAATAAACTGTTCAAGAGAATATTGAATTATTTTTTCATTTATAACATAATCAAAGTTATTTTCAATATATAGTGCTAAATTATATAGTTTTTTATAATCATTTAGTAAATCATTATAAGATTGATATTGGTTATTTAATATATGACTAAGAGATAAATATGGGTGTTCTAAGTCGTTAAAAAATAGTTCTTTAATCATTTTTTTAGTGTTTTTAATAATTTCTTGATCAGGAATTGTTTTGTTTTCTAGTTTAATTGCATCAGATAAAACAACTCTTATATCAGTAGAGTTTAATTTATGTTGATATAAATCAAATGCCTCACATGTGTTAATTGCTAATTGTTTATCTTCAAAAAGACTTTGGTACCAAGCAATAAGCGCTTTATAAAAAAGAGGTATTTTTTCATTAATTGGAGTATTATATCTTAATTTTCCTAATAAATTTCCCATATATTTATATTCGGTTTCATCGATTTTTTCCAAATTAATAAATAAAGAACATTTCTTAACTGCTGATACGTTTAATAAATTATTAATTTCTTCAGTTTGTTTATTAATATCAAAAAGAAGCGATTGAGGACTGCTAAAGTAATCATCAATTTCTGAATCTAGTCTTGGTCCCATATAAACTGCTAATAAAGTCCTATTTTTAGGATCATCTTTATATCTTGTTGCAGCGCTTTTTACTTCATAAAAACAATATGAGGATTTTCTGTAATTAGGAGTAACAATAGCTAAAAAAACCGAACATTGGTTTAAACCTAAATTGATTCTTTGATCCCAATCTGTACCAGGTTCAATATCGGATTTATCAATCCAAAAATCAATTTGCGCTCGTTTAAATGCCTCTTCAATCGGTTTTACATAAGTGTCATAATCAAGGTGTGCATAACTAATCAATATTTTATTTTTCATATCTTGGAAATCAACCTTTCGATTTAATAATTGACATTTGATTAAAAAGATAAAACAACTTTATTTAAAACTATTATACAACATTTTCAATAAAAAAACATGGGTTTTATAATTTAATAATTATAAGGCCTTTTTATGATTAATAATAAAAGTCTATAATCTTGTTAAAAAAAATATTTTTTAATAAAAAAATAAGACTAAATTGTCTTATTTCTCGTTAATAATGAAAGGTTATCTAATTTAAAATAGTGTTCTATTTTTTCAATTTGTCGCTTAATTTTCCACCACTTACTAACTCCGCATGAGTTATGTGGGTTTTTATATTATTTAAATCAATTAAATTTTTATCAATAATTAATTTTTTACCAGATAAATCAATAATTGCTTTTCGAACAATCGGGCCGCTAACCGTATAAACTCCGCTTGCTGGATTAAGTGGGTAAAAACCTAATAAAGCAAAAATAAGCCAAGCCGACATCGAGCCATTATCTTCATCTCCAGGGTATCCATCTAAACTTGGTTTAAAAAGTTTATCGACAAGTTTTTTAACAAGCTCATTAGTTTTTTTAACATTTCCTAATTCCGCATATATAAAAGGAATATGAAATGACGGCTGGTTAGAAATCGCTAATTGACCGAAACCATGTGAGGCCATTTCGCTCATTTCGTGTATTTCATGACCATAACTACCAACATTAAATTTTGGTTTTATACTAACTAATTCATCGATTTTAGCCATTAATTTAAATTTATAAAGTTCATCTAAACCCTTAATATCGTGGAAAACAGAAAAAGCACATTGCCACGGACCACCTTCAATATAGTCATATCCCCAATCAAATTGATTAAATCTCAAATTGAAGTTTCCAAAACTATCTTTCGATCTTAAAAATCCGTCTTTATCAGAAAACAATTGTTTATAATTTAAAGAAAATGTTAAATATTTTTCACTAATATCTTTTAAACCAATCTTAGAGGCCGCTAACCCAATCGAATAATCAGAATAGTAATAATCAAGAGACTCACTTAGACTAGCCGATACTTTATCCGATGGTAGATAGGTTAATTTTCGATAAACTTTCGGTATTTTTCTGCCAAAGAGTTTATTCGGATCTTCTTCTTCAGCATTTTTAATTAACATTTCAACTATTTTCTCGCCTTCTTCTTGACTGTAAAAACCCTTAACAATTCCTTCTGACATCGTTACTTCACATAAAGCTCCAGTCATAATCTTTTTTTCATTAGGACAGGTCCATTTAGGAAAATAACCATTGTCTTTAAAATAATTAATATTACCATCTAAAATGTTTTTATATAAAGAAGGCTCAATAATCGATAATAAAGGATAGAGCGTTCTAAAAGTATCCCAAAAGCCATTATCAACATAAGATACTCCTGGTCTAGATTCGCCTAAATTTGCAGCTAAGTGAATCGGAATACCAGCCTCATCAAATTCATGGAACTGGCGAGGAAACAACATGGTACGGTAAAAAGCCGAGTAAAACAGTTCTTTTAGTTTTAAATTTTCATCAATTATTTCAATTTTACTTAACCTTGACTCCCAACTTAAAATAGTTTCAGTCTTTACCTCTTCATAAGTCTTATTTTGTAATTCACGATTAAAATTGATGCTAGCTTGTTCAAAGGAAATAAATGAAGTCGCTATTTTAACTTCTACCTCATCATTTTCAAAATAGATAGTATAGGCATTAAGATTATTTTTTAAAACAAAAGGTTGATTAGTTTGAATTATAATGTATTCAATTATTTTAGGATCTGCCTCCTCAACTTTTGCATCAGTTGTTAATCTTAAATTGTAATCATCTATTTTTTCGCAATTTAAAATGCCATCTAAGCCAATAATTGATAGAGCCTTTTTATCTTCTTTTTGATAAACTAAATTTAAAATTGCCCCACTAAATGAAGGCGTTAAACTATACTCAACTAAATACCGAAACAAAAAACCTTTCATTTCATATGGAGTAATTATTTCTTTATCCTTATCAAATGAGGTCCATCTTCTATCATTTGTTTCTTGATATTCACCACTGTGGGGTAACAATAAAAAATGACCATAATCACCAACCCATGGTGATGGTTGATGGGTTAGACGAATTCCCTCAAAACTTCTATCATAAGGATGATACCACCATCTTTGATTATGAGCACGTGTTTGAATAGTAAAAAAGGCTAGTCCATTTGGTCTAGCAACAACCGGATAAATATTTCCATGTGAAAATCTATTATCATTTAAAGTTCCAATCTTTGGATTAACATATTTTAAATACATAAACTTCCTCTAAATAAAAATTTGTTATTAAACAGTTTTTTTCTTTCTTTCGTTTATAAATTCCTTGACTTCTTTCAAATTAGGAATACTTGGAATAGCGCCTTTTTTCATAACACATAAGGCCGCAGCAGCATTGGCATGAATTATCGCATCGTCCATGTTTAATCCTTGATCGAGCATTGCCGCTAAAGCTCCGTTAAATGTATCTCCTGCTCCAGTAGAATCAAGGACATCAGTTATTGGAAAAGCCGGATACAAATGACAATTATTTTGATGACAATGTAGCGCTCCACGACTGCCTAATGTAACAATTACGTGTGAAACACCTTTTAAGTTTATTTCTTTCGCGGCACTTTCTATATCCTTAAGTGTCTTTAAAGGTTTATTTAATAGTCCCTCTAACTCAGTTTCATTAGGCGTTAAAATATCGATACCATTTAAAAACTCATCAGATAAAAAACGATATGGGGCGGGATTAAGTAAATATAAAGCTTGGTACTTAATCGCTAACTTTTTAGACAATTCATTGACTTCGAAATTCATTTCTAGTTGATTCATCACAATATTTGAATTAGTAAACAAGTGTTCATGAGCCATTAAATCAGATGTTGTATAACTTAAATTAGCACCAGGAATAATAATAATTTGATTTTCACCAGATTTTTCATCAACTACAATATGTCCTATTCCACTACTTTCATTTTTATCTAAAATATGTGATGTATCAAATCCCTCTTTGCTAAAAAACGATTTAAATTCTTTACCAAATTGATCACTACCTAAGGCACCTGTTATTTTAACCGAGCTACCTTGTCTATGAGCTGAAACCGCTTGATTTGCCCCTTTACCACCTAAAAAAAGATTAAATTCATTTCCAATAATAGTTTGACCAGAAGAGGGTTTTTCAGAAGTTCTTGCTACAAGGTCGGTCATAAAACTACCAACAACTAAAATGGCCATTTTTATTTAGCTCCTAATGATCCACCAGGATGATTAGTTTTGAAATCAGATTTCGTATACCCTTTTTTTATACTAACAGATATCATCAAAGCATCACCGACTGCCAACATTATAGTTGAAGTATTTGACGGTGCCATATTTAAATGATCAGCTTCAACAAACCAGCCATAATTTAATTTATAATCACAAATTAATGATAATTTTGATTCTTTTGATGCTGTTAAAGCAATCAATTTATTACCATCTAATCGTAATTTTTCAGCAGCATAAACCACTTCTTTTGTAGAGCCGCTATGAGAAATTAATAACACGACGTCAGCTTTTTCAATCATTCCAAAATCACCGTGAAATAATTCAGCAGCATGAACAAAAAAACTAGGGGTTCCCATGCTTGAAAAACTGGCCGCCAATTTTTTACCGATGTGTCCGCCTTTTCCTAACCCTATAACGATCAGTTTTCCCTTCATATTAAGTAATTCGACGATTATTTTTTCAACTTCAAGCCTATCAATGTTTTCTTTGGCTTTTAATATAGCATTTGCTTCACTATCTAATACTTTTAAAAAATCTTTCATTAAATCACTTCCAATTCATCAGAATTATAAAATTTTTCAAATTTTGGTGAAGGTAAGGTTTGATACCAATATGCTACACTTGATAAATCATCTTGAAGCGGTAGATATCGAAAATCTTTTCTCCAGCCTAAAGCTTGAATTGTAACTTTTAAATCTTTTTCAAAACGGATTGGATCAGTTATATGCCAACGGTACATACTAAAACGTTGTTGCGAACTATACAATCCATCAGGTTTTATAACTTGATTTAAACCAGCATACATTGTTGTATAGGTTTCATAGACGTTAGTTCTTTTATTTTCAAAATTATAACTGCCACAAAAATAATCTTCTGTTCCGGTACCAACAATTGTAGCAAAATCTTTATCGCCATCCATATAAAACTTAATTTCGCCTTCTCCCCACCAACCAGCATTATTTACTCCCCAAGCCATATATGTTCCTACATAATGACCTTTGCCTTTAATGCCATCAATAATAGTATATACTTCTTTATATGGCAGTGGATTAACTCGATTAAATCTAGCATGAAAATAAGCCATATCTTCTTCTATTTCAGTTAAAGTATAGTCTATTTGATAATATACTACCATATCCCTTTTATCGATGTTTTCCATTGTAATACGAATATTTTTTCTAAATGGCATAATCCAATAAGAGTTAAATGCACTACCTGGATTTACCGTAATTACTGCTGAATTTAATGGGTCATATGTACCCCATCCACTACAGAAAAAATCACCAATTGGCACTTCTACAGATGGGTAATCTTGGTCATCATAATAAATCCTCATAATAGTATGGCGCCATGAACCTGTCGGCGTCATCCAAATATGTTGTATTGCCCCCGGACCTTCAATATAAGCCATTTCAAAAGTTTCACCAGCTTTGATTACATGAAAAGGATTAACCTTCCAGCCTTGACCTAATTCTCTAGCCGGTTCG
>CAZRWC010000016.1:0-2575 GCA_964603705.1 uncultured Acholeplasmataceae bacterium | reverse complement strand
CGCTTGCGCTGCCTTCGCCAATTTTAGCCATTCCACCTTTACCCTTTTCACCCTTATAGTTTTCTGGGCTAATCGATCTAGATTTCGCATCTGAAAGCCGTGTTAAACTACCTAAATCCGTTACAAGTCCATTAAATTTTTTCATTTTTTTCTTTCTCCTTTAATTTAACAGAGCTACCTATTACAATTTCTCCCATAAGTAAACTACTGTATGAATATTTATTATCTTCAGTAAAAATCGATTCGATTTTTTTAACAGCTAATCTTCCCATTTCTGTTTGATTTTGCCTAATATGGGTGAAAAATGGTGTTTCCGCCTCACTATTGTCACTATCAAAACAAACAATTCCAATATCATTTGGAATATTTTTACCCATTTCTTCGACTACATCCTTAACTAACATAGCAACAAAAAATTCAGCGGCAAAAACACAGTCAATTTCAGGAAATTTTAGTAAATGTTCTTTAATTAAATCGCGGTCTGCTTGAATCAGTTCCTTATTGCGTTCTCTTATTTCTGGTGTTTTTAAATTTAATAAAGCATAATTTTTAGACGATTTATAAACTGATTTAAAGCCTTCATGCCGGCAATTTAAAGTTGAAGTTTGATCAGTGCTCGCAGATATAAAAGCAATGTTTTTATAGTCGTTTTCCATCAAAAACGAAGTCATCCTAGCCGTACTACCTTTGTTATCAGTTGTGACAAATGGTACTCTTGTTTTATCCATGTGTCGATCTATTAAAACAAACGGTAAGCCATTTAAATGCAACTTTAAAATTTCTTCACTATATGTTTCACCATGAGTCATCTGAATAATTATCCCGCTAACTCCTAAATCTACCATTGAGTTAATAGCTTTGTTTTCTAGGTCAACATTTTCAAAGGATCTTCTAAATAAAATGTGAATATTTCTTTCTTCAGCTTCTTTTTCAATTCCTTTAAATAAATCCAAACCAAAAGAGGCATCTAAATCACATAAAATTACACCAATTACTTTGGTCTCTGTTTCAATTATTTTATGTTTCGGGTTTTTTGTAACAAAAGTCCCTTTTCCTGGAAACCTTTCAACCAAACCCCTCTCAACTAACATTTGAACGGCGGCATTAGCGGTTATTCTACTCACATAAAAAATTTCCATAATTTCTTTATCAGTATGTAGTTTATCGCCTTCTTTTAATTGGCCATTCATTATTTTTTCATAATAATGTTCAAATATTCTTTGATATAAAGGTAAATTTTTCATTGCCTCTCCTTTAATGAATTATTCTTTCATACCCGTTAAAGTAACACTTTGCATAAAATATTTTTGGAAAACGACAAACAATATTAACACTGGTAAAGTTGATAACATCGAAGCTGCCATAGTTTGACCAAAGTTTTCAGCTGGAAAGCTTCTAATAAAAGTTGGTAAAACCAATTTAGAACTTGGTAAAACCACATATGGCATTAAGAAATTATTCCAACCGCCTTGAAAGTTAAAAATTGCTACAGCCGCAATAGCTGGTTTAACTTGAGGTAAATAGATTTGAAAAAAGATTCTAAACTCGCTTGCACCATCTATTTCAGCGCTTTCACCTAATTCATCCGGCAAAGTTATAAAAAACTGCCGCATGAAAAATATATTAAATACACTACTTATTCCAGGGATAATTACTCCCGCAAAAGAATTCCAAAGTTTCAAGTTAGAAATCACAATAAAAGTCGGCATCATTGTAATTACACCAGGAATCATCATTGATAATAATAAAATTCTAAAAATAACTTTACTACCTTTAAACTTCATTTTAGCAAATGAATACCCTGCGATAGATGTAATTACGATATTTAAAAATCCCGTAATTACTGTAATAATTAAGGTGTTAAGAATCGATTTAAAAATTACAATCTCACCAGTATTATAATCACGCCACGTTAAAACATATTTATAATGTTCTAAGGTTGGGTTAGATATACCCAAATTAATTGTTGGGGAAATTATTTCTTCAATCGGTTTAAAAGAAGTTGTAATAGCCCAATATAATGGAAATGCAAAAATTATTCCTAATATAATACGAATAATCCATAGAAAAACATTTTCGCGGAAATTTCGACGATATTTTTTTGATTTAATTTTTGTTTTAAAGGGAACTTTAATTTTTTCTCTATAAACTATATTATCTTTTCTCATAATTTTCACCTTATAGCCTATATTCCTTATTAACACGTTGCATAACCATCGTAATAAGCATAATAAACACAAACAAGACAATTGACTGTGCAGTTGCAAGTCCAGTTCCTAAACCACCTTGCATGGCATTTTTATAAATCTCATAAACCGGCGTTGTCGTATTCGCGTCCATTATCAAGATTGGTTCAAACATTTGTGGCGACCCAATCAAAGAAAGAGTTAAAGCAAAAATTAATGATGGTTTTAATAAAGGCAAGGTAATTCTAAAAAATGATTGAACTCGATTTGCTCCATCGATTTGTGCCGCTTCGTATAAAGTAGGGGGAATTGCATTCATCCCTGCTAAAAACAAAACCATATTACCTCCTAAACCGCCCCACAAAGTCATCAAAATTATACCCCAAATA
>CAZRWC010000015.1:0-19632 GCA_964603705.1 uncultured Acholeplasmataceae bacterium | reverse complement strand
ACTTCACTTCCACCATTGCTTTCAAAAACAATCTTATATGATTTATCTTGACAGCCGCTTAATATAAAGAAAACAGATGCGATAATAACTATTAGTGTAATTTTAAAAGATTTTTTAAACATAAAACTCATCCTTTCTATTTAAAATAAAAAACAATTTTACAAACAAATTCATCTATTTGTAAAATTATCACAAGCTTTAATACTCAAGACTCACACCATGCCACTTGAAATAGTTACAAAGCATTTTGTTAGTTAACAATACTAACATATAAATTAGCGGGCCTTAAATATTAGTTATATTATCAAATTGGATACATATTTCATTTGATATAAATATTATACATTAAGATTTATTAAAATAAAAGATGTTTTTTATATATTGTTGCTAAATAATTATAACTTCTTAATTTTATTAATAAAAAAATGCTGCCCTTAAGCAAGCATTCACAAACAGCTAATGGTACTCCCTCTGGGACTCGAACCCAGGACACCCAGATTAAGAGTCTGGTGCTCTAACCAGCTGAGCTAAGGGAGCATTTTCACTTCACAATAATAGCATATTAAAATTGTATTTACAACTAAAAAACTATTTGAAATTATATCTTTTTGCTCGGCCGATTAAGATAATTTTTCCACTATAAACAATAACTGCGCTATCATCTGGAATCGTATAATAAGGTCTAGCAATTAATTGATTAACTTTTTTTAACGATCTTTTTTGTTTAAATTTAGCTTTATAATGAACTTCTATCCCGAAATCATGCAGAATGTCTAGCCCTTTATACATCCCAAACTTTTTATAATCACGGTCAGGTGAAAGGTGATAATCCTTAAATTGAATAACCGCTCCCGCGCTTGAACCAACCAAAACTTTGGGAGTTTTAGTCAAAATATCAAGTAAATTGAATTCAGCTAATCTTTCATATAGTTTATCAGGCAATCCACCTGTAAAATAAATAACATCTGCGTTTTTAACTTTTTCATGACAAGTTTTTTGATCATCTAAATAATAATCTAAAAAGGTAATCTTTTCTTCATCTATTTGATATGGTAAAAATTGGAAAATCATTCTTTCGTAGTAATAACCACCTTTGCGATAAATACTATAATCATCTCTTCCATCAAAAGCCCATGGAATAATGCAAACTTTCATTTCCGGTTTAATAAATTCTTTAAAATAAATATAAAAGTCTGCTTTATTAATTAAGCCACGACTCATTAAAATATTGACCATTTTTAAACCGACTCCTTTAAATTTTCTTTCTTAATTAATTCTAACATTCTTTCTTCTAAGGATAAAATACAGCCACAATATTTTTGACGATATAAACCTAAGTCTTTGGCCATCTTTTGCCCCTCACGATAACCGACTCGAAAATCTTCATAATAAAAGCCGATTCCAGTTTTTAAAGATAGCTGTTCTGCCAGTGATTTAATTAAATCGTGTTGTTGATAAGGACTAACTAAAAGAGTCGTTGATACATCTGAATAACCATTTTCTTTCGCATATTCAAATGCTTTTTCCAATCTAAAACGATAACAAAAATCACATCTTGTTGGATACTCTTTAGCATCTATCCATAGATCTTCGCGATATTCATTATCGATAATTAGTTTATAAGATTTTAAATTTGCTAACAAATCAAGATTTTCTAACCTCATATCAAACTCTTCAAGCGGATGAATATTGGGATTATAAAAATATAGGTCAAAATCAACCTGATCGTTTGTTAGTTTGAATGAGGGATATGTGGCACAAGGTCCACAACAAGCATGTAGTAATAACTTCATTTTAAATCATTCCTATCAATAAACTTAATTAAATATTTTTAAAAATCTTTAAGAGTTTTTAAACTAAACTATTACTTTTTAGAAACTAATGGGACTAAAATTCCTTGATCAAGTGCCTCTGGATATGGATATGCTTGTTCTCTTAGTCTTTTAAATAACACATAAATAAGACCACGTTCGATATCGATTCTTGTTACAACCCCGTAATCTTTTTCTCCTTCAACTTTAATTTTTTCTCCAATTAAATACGTTTCATCTTGCCACGCCATAATATCATCTCCTATAATATGTAATTATAACATAATTAATTAATTTTTAGATGTTGGACGATAACGCTTAAGCGTTGATCCTAACAAATAAATTTTTCTTTCATCAGTTTCATTTTTAATTAAATCTAGTAATTTAATTGATCTTTGATCTTGATAGTATAAATACATCTCTTCTAGATTTTTCTTAAAAAAGGGTTGTCTTGAATCGTGAATAGATTCTAATAAAGGAATAACTTTATCCTCGTTTTTTCTGGTTTCTTTATAAAAAACTTTTAACAAACCGCTTACCTTAGGATAAGAAAGTTTCGGACTTTTATCAAATAAATCCGCACTCATTTCGTGTAATTTAAGCAATTGCAGCTTAGTAATGTAATCAATTAGCTTAACTACCAATAAATCCTTAGATTCCCAATCAAGAAGTAAATTAATTAGTTCTAACCTCCATATGAAGCGATTATCAAGCTTTTGGTTTACTTTATAAAATTCTTCCTCTATCATTTTTAGCGATCCTTTTAGAGTGTTTTTGTCAAAATTATGAAAATATTGGTCATAAGTTAGACTTAATAGACTAGGTTGGATAGTAATATTTATAAAATTATCTAAATTAGTTAAAATAAGATCAACGGTCTTTAAATATTCATCGATTAGAAAATATAAATCGACTTCTCTTTCGCCAATTAAGTTTATTTGATTACCTATTTGAAGATAAGTTTTATATGAGAGATAATCTCTTTTAAGTGTTTGATAATTTAGTTCATTAAAACCTATTTGATTATTTTGATATTTCCTTTTTATTGGATGACCAACAACATCATTTCTAATAAATTTTAATTCGTGCAATGTATCGTTTTGGTTAATGTTAATAAAATATTTGTTTGATGCTAATAAATAAGAAAACTCATATAACGCATCAATACCAACAAAAAGCGCTTGTAATAAACCAAACACATCTAATAAGATACTTCTTTGGTTTTGGCTTTTTTCTTCCTGATAGGTTTTAACTAAAGAGTCAATAGAAAGTAATGTTTGATAGACAATTTTTAATTTAATGTTTTTGCTTTCAACTATTTTTTCTTCAAACTTCTTTAACATCAGAAAGCATTTCCTTAATTTGTTTAATAAGTTCATCAGGTTGAACTTGTTTATATAAATTTCCTTCAACAAAATTTATACCTAATCTTTTAGCTACTTCTAATCTTTCTTTATTATCGATTCCTCTTAAAACTACAACGGCATTAAATTTTATTAACAACTCTTTTAACGAAGCATAATAGGTTTCCCATTTTAAATCAGCTTCTCTAAAATTCACATGCAAGGCATTAAAAGGGAAACCTAAAACCATTTCTAATAAATTAGTTTCAAGTGCAATACCCGCTTCTAACAATTCATTAATATAATTTGAATATCTAAGTCCTTTAGGAGAATCAAAATCAACTTTGATTCTAATAGTTTGAGGCTGCAGTTTACGAGCTTTAAATACCCCAAATAAAAAGGAAGTAAAAAATGGATCTAAGATGGTTTCTTCTGAAACTGGCACAGTTATTTTAACTACTTTTTGGGTTTCATTAATTAATTTCGATAAATAATCAGCCACTGCGGTAATGTGATAGTGTTCAAAATCTATCAATCGATTTCTTTTTTTAGCGATTAACTTTAAGGCATCTTTTTCTATATTAAGATTTTCAATATATAACTCAGATTCATATTGCCAAACTGTTTTAGCACCAAGATTAATAATTTGGTTAAACCTTAATTTAAAATCATTGTTTTCGATACAATAATTGATCTGATCTAATATTTGTTGTTCATAGACTTCTTCTTCATAGTCTTTATAGGTAAATTGATAGTAATAATTTTCTTTTCTGTTTTTAGCTTTTTCTTTAGCAATTTGTAAAAACCTAAATATTTTATCAATGTTTTTTTGATTAGTTACAACCGGATATCTTAAGACACCTATTTTAACTTTAAAACTTTCGTATAAAATAGAAATAACTTCATATTTGTCTAAAAAATCTAAATAGTCTTTTAAAAGGTTAGTAACCGCTCTAATGTCATTTTGGTTTATAGTAATTAAAAACAAATTAAAATCTTGGCGATAAGTGGTGCCATCAACAAAAAAGTCATCAGTTATTTTAGCAAATTCTTTTAGATAAGACTCAACTTGATCTGGCGAGTAGAGATGACGATTATCAAGATTTAATTCAATTAAAATAAAACTAATCTTACTTGAGTTTAATAACTCCGGCATCTTTTCTCTTAAAAAATGTTGGTTATAAAGTTTTGTTTCAGGGTCGGTAATAGCTCTGTTGTAAGCAGTTTGATATTTTACTACTTCATCGGTTTTATCAGTAAAGATGGAAACTATTTTTACTTTTTCTTCATCTTGAACCGAAACCATTCTTTCTTTAATGTTTTTTAAACCATAAACATATTCTAAATCTAGTGATAATCCTGGTTCACTAAATAACTTTTGAATTGATTCTTTATAAGTATGAACAAAGGCTGGTTGCAATTTTCTTAAAAACACTTCCAAATAATCTTTTGATTCTAAATCTAGTAGTTTTTGTGCTTTAGAGTTATAAATCGAACTAATATTTGACAATGTTCTAATTGGTCCTAAATCAGAAGCCAAAATATTAGTTAAAAAGAGGTTTTCTTTTCGAAATACTTTTAGTTTTTTCTCGCGATTTATTCGATAAAACAATAAAGCCGAAATATTTTTAAAAAATAAATAGTACTCATCAGGATTAATCTCATCAGCTAAATATACTAAAAAACCGCCAAGATTAGAAATCGGATAACCCAAGATATGTTTAATGTTATTAGGAATTGGTTTTTGAGTATATAAATCTTTTGATAGTTTTAATTGTTCACTCGTAGTATTAATTTCTAATCCCTTATAGATGATATCTTCAAAAGGGGTATCGATGATATATTCAGGAATAATTTTATCATCATAAAGGCGTTCTTTTTTATAGGAATAAATATCATTATCTTTTATAAAAATCGTGTAGCCGATGGGCTTTACATAATTATCTATATAAATAAATAAAGTTCTTAGATATTCTCTAAATTGAAACTTATCGTTAATACTTTCTGAAAACATTGAAATCTCAAACAAATTATTTAACAATATTTCAGCTTGTTGATTACTAAGATTGGGGATAAAAGTAGGATAAGTTGTTTTAACATCTAAGGTATTTAAAAATTCATCGTTAACTATTTTTTGTTGATTTTTTTCTTTAGCTTTTTCAGTTTTAATTAATTTATTTAAACTTTTAATTTTTTCGTCATAAACTTCAATTGATAAATGGTTATCAAGTTTTTCATAAAGTTTTTTACATAAAGAATAAAATTGACGTCGGTCATTTAATTGGGCTTCTTCGAAATTTTCTAAATTTTTAGTTTCTAAGATGGTGGCCTTTCTTAAATCATTTGATTCGCCTCGTTCGATATAAATTTCTAATAAGGCTAAAACTGAAGGAATTAAACCAATTGTTAAGTCTTCTTGATAAAGATTGGCTAATTCTTCAGCTTTTGAATGTTTTTTTAATGCCATCAATATTTTTAATTCTTCTCTTGGATAATTTTCATTTGTAAAAACTTTTAAGTTGTTTAAAATGTTTTCGGCTTCTAGATAATTTTCACTAGCTAAATAATAATCTAATAACTCTAAATAATATTTCTTTTTATAATCTTTAGGGATTGCTTCCTTTAAAGCCATCAACAACAACTCATGATAAGGCTCTTTAGCTTGTTTTTTTAAACTAATATTATCATCAGTAATTAAATAATTATCTAATATTTTAGTATATTTGGCTCTTTCATTTAAATAATGTTTAGCTAAATCAAATTGTTCCAATTTTAAGGCTGCATCAAATAACAACTTTAAAATCTGATTATATGTCTCATTTGGTTCATAGATTTGACTTAAATATTCTTTTCCATCACTTAATAGATCTTGATAACGATCAAGTTCATTTAAAATTCCCAAAATGAAAAGAAAGAGTTTTTCTTGCTCCTTAATATTTAAAGTTGCTGATTGTAAATAACTTTTAGCAATCGATAAACTAGATTCATTTTTAGGTAGGTTTAAAATATCTTTAGCTTTCAATTTTTATTACTCCTTTAAAGCTTTATAATGTAGTTTGGCCTCATTAAGATAATGAAGCGCCACCGCTTTAAAATCAATTTTTAATTTAGTTGACATTCCTGACTCTTCTTTAAAACTGGCGACTGAATACCATTGTAGAGCTTGTTGCATGCGATAAAAATGTAATTTGTCAATTTCTTCTTTATTAGCTTTTCTATTTAAATAAATAGGTAATAAATTTAGGGCATCATCAAAGTTATTGTTTCCAAAGACCGCAATATCAAAAATAGGGTCTTCGTTACCTGAAAATTCAAAATCAACAATATATAGTTTGTCTTTTGTAACTACAAAATTAGATTTTTGACCATCACCGTGACAAAAGACTTTTTGGTTATTTTGATACTTGTTGTAATAAAGTTCTTGCCACCATTTTTTTAATTTGAAATATTTTGGATCAATTACTTTAACATATTTTTCATAATCATTAAGTCTTTCTTCTAAGCCAAAATCAGTTTTAGCTAATAAACCTGAATCATGAATTTTATGAAAAATTTGACTGACTTGTTTTAAGATTTCATAATCGATAGTTTGAAGAGGTTTGCCTTCAATATAATTGGCAATTTTAACGCCACTTTCTTGATTAAAATAAATAGTTTCGTTAGTAATTCCTAAATCTTTGACAACATTTAAATTATATTCTTCTTTTTCGCGACAAACAAATAAATTGGCACCTTCTCCTAAGATTCTAAGTGTGTATAACTTATCTTTTACTTCGATTACGTAGGTATAATTACTCATTCCACCTAATAATCGTTCTTTAATTTTTATTTTATCTTCTGGTATTAAAAAGAAATTAGCTGCTTCTTTTAAAACTTGTTTTTCAATCATTGTTAAGATCTCTCCTTGTAATTTGTTTCTTATCAATTACTAAATAGGTTTTATCATAGCCAAGTGAACCAGGATTTAAATATTTAATACCATTTATTTCCTCAATCAATAATTGATGTGTATGGCCAAAAATAACATAATCAACCGCTAGAGTTTCTGCTTTAGAACGTAGTTTACTTAAACCCCATTTTACAGCTTCTTGATGACCATGTGTAATTAAGACTTTCCCGATTTCTAAATCGATAATTCTAAATAAAGGTAAATCAAGATAATAGTCGGTGTTTCCTTTAACGCTTAAAATATTTCTTATCTTTAATTGATGCTGTTCTAAATTTGAATCTCCAGCATCTATAATTAAATCAAAATCACTAGTTTGTAAGATTTTATCTAGATAACAAACTCGACCGTGTATATCAGATGTGATTAAAATTTTCATTCAAGAACTCCTTTAACGCTTCTGTCGCCTTAAAGCGATGTGAGTGCATCATCTTATACTCATCACCTAACAAAGACAGGGTTTTAGTTTGATTTTCCGGGATAAATATTTGATCATAAGCAAAGCCTGATCCAGGATATACTTTATAAGCAATATAACCTTTTAAAGCGCCTTGAAAATAAAAATAATTATCGTTAGGAAAATAAAGCACTAAAAAACATTTAAATTGGGCTTTACGATTACTGCTGTTTTTTAATTCTTTTAATACTTTTAAGTTGTTTTTTTCATCACCTTGATTAGAATATCTAGCGGAATAAACGCCAGGAGCATAATTTAAGGATTCTACTTCTAATCCTGAGTCATCAGCGAGCGTAATTAAATTATATTTTTTAGCATAAAACTGGGCTTTAGATAAAGCATTTTCTAAATAAGTAACTTTATCTTCAACAAATTCCTCATCATCTAACAAATCATTTAAAGAAATTAAATTAAGTTGAGGCAACAGCCGTTTAAATTCATTAAATTTATAAGTGTTTTTTGTTGCTAATAAAACTTGTCCTTTTAATGACATAATAAACATCACCTGATTTTCTTAAATGATCGTCTCTTTCTGTTATTATTTTATCATATTTTAACTAAAATGATAGTATCTAATGTATAATTTAAAGAAAGAGGTGTTTTTAATGAGTGATAAAGAAAAAATAGATTTTGAAGATCTATTTAAAGAAGAAAACGATGATGTCGTTAAACAACAAGAACTAGAAACTAAAAATTTAAATAACCACCACCGTTCTATAATCGCTATTGCAATCTATTTATTTGTATCTATTTTTGTTGCGGCAATTTTATTATTTGTTTTTGATAAAAGTCCTTACACAAAAGTTATTAGAACACCTGATGAAATAGTTTTAATTGAATTAGTTAATAACACTGATTTAATTGCGGTTATTAAAAAAGATGAGTTTTCAAAATATGAACGTTATCATGCTTATCTTAAAAAATATGATTATGATGATGACTATTATTTAGTTTTAAACGCTGGAAAAATAGCTGGTAAAACTTCGATTACTTTTTTTATTGAACAAGAAATCGAGGAAATAATTCAAAAAAATGAATTTTTATTAATCGAGGATTCAAAATTAGTTAAGGAAAACCTCGATTTATATTTTCAAAATACGATTGCTGAATGGAAAGAAAAACACCCAATTAAATTATTATTAACCGATGATGTTAAGCCTGATTTTATTGGTGATGATTTGTGGGATTATAATTTAGAAAAAAAATTAGTAATTGTTGATTTTTCCGAAGAATTAAGTGAATTTGCTTTATCAAGTATTAATTTGATTTTATATATTATCATGTTTGCTTTTCTATTTTTAACTATGTTTGACATGATTAAACATGATGTTAAGAACTTTATAAATTTAAAAAGTAAGGGCTGGATTAGTGTTGGCGTTGGGCTGGTAATTTTTTATGCTTTTAGTATAGCTGCCAGCGTAGTTCAAAGCTTTGTCGGTCTAATTTTTAAAATCGACCCCCAAACATCGGTTAATCAAGCGACAATCGAACTAGCTTTAAGATCCAACGGAATTTATTTTACTTTAATTTCTGCTATTTTATTTGGGCCAATCGTTGAAGAATTAGTTTTTAGAAAATCAATATTTTCGATGATTAAAAATAAATGGGTAGCAATTATTGTTTCTTCTTTGTTATTTGGGTTAATCCATGTCGTTAGCGAATCTAGTTTAAATTTTGGGTTATTTCTCTACAGTTTAATACCATATTTAATGATGGGGGTTGCTTTTGGGTGGATTTATTCAAATAATCAACACAACGTAATGATAACGACACTTGTTCATATGGTTTATAACTTGGTAGCAACTATTATGGTGTTTATTATTTAAAACTTTAAAAAAAGAGCCAGTTAATCGCTTAACTGGCTTTTATTTTGGAGTATTTACTTTCTTTTAAATATTAATTTGCTAAGATAAATAAACAAAGCAACCAAAATAATCAAACCGCCAATTAATATATATATTTTAACTTCTTGATCAATTTTATTAGCAAAAATATTAAATTTTATAAGTTCAATTAGAAAAGTTTTTTTCATCAAAAACCTCTTTATTTATTGTTAATAATATCTACTGCCAATTTAAATTTATACTTTTTAGCATAATCCAAGGCATCATAGCCTTGTTTATTTTTATTAAGTGGTATATTTTTAGCTAGCAATTCTTTAAGTAGGGCTGTATCGCGGTTTAAAACTGCTAAAATTAGTTGGTTATTATAAACTAATTGTTCATATTTTGGTGTAAGTTTAAAATCATCTAAATACTTTATGATGTTATCTTGCTCATAAATAACCGCAATATCAAAAGGCGTTTCATAACGACGATTTTTTATATCTAGTAAAGCTTCTTCTTGAATAAAAAGCTTTACAACGTCTAAACTACCCGTTTTAACAGCCGAAAATAAAGGTGATTCGAACTGATCATTTAAGCTGTTTACATCAATCCCTTGACTAATTAAAAAACTAATCATTTCAACATTAGTAGTTCTAGCAGCATAATGCAATAAAGTATTACCATATTCATCGCTAATTAAATAAGATATCTTCAATAGTTTCATTAAGGAAGGTATTATTTTTAATTGACCACCTAAAATAGCATAATGAATTGGTAGACGATCGTCAAGCGTTTTTTTATTTAAAATTGAATTGGCTTCTATTAAAAGTTTAACCATTTGTTCATCACCACGATGAGCCGCAAGATGAATCGGTAGTTCATCTTTA
Organism: uncultured Acholeplasmataceae bacterium; assembly: GCA_964603705.1. Taxonomy (GTDB): domain Bacteria; phylum Bacillota_I; class Bacilli_A; order Acholeplasmatales; family Acholeplasmataceae; genus CAZRWC01. Next base: position 9,362 of record CAZRWC010000015.1, on the reverse strand, counting down.
CGGTTGGCAATATTAGGGTTGGCATTGTTTAAGATTAATAATTTTGCCAGTTCTAATTTTGACCTTCTGGCACAATCAAAAAGGGCATTTTCGCCACTATGGTCGGTTGCATTAACATCGATACCTTGATTAATTAAGAAACTGGCTGCTTCAATGGATCCGCCAAAAATAGCAAAATGCAAAAGGGTTTGACCTTTAATATTTTTCATTTCCAAAAGATTTTCAGCTTTAAGAAGAGTCTTTATATCATTATCAAAAGCTGCTTGAAAAAAATCCATAACATCACCACCAATTATATTTTACCATATTTATATTAAAAATAGTTGATAAAAAAAAACGTCTTTAATTGACGTTTTTCTACTTTAGGGTTTATTTAACAGCTTGTTTTAATAATTTACCGGCTCTAAATGCAGGGCTTTTTTGGCCTGGAACTTGAATATATTCGCCAGTTCTAGGATTTTTACCTCTTCTTGCCGCACGATTTCTAACTTCAAATGTGCCAAAACCTGTAAGTACAACTTTTTCACCTTCTGCTAAGGTTTCTTGAATTACATCGGTTAAACTGCCAATTACATCGTTAGCAACTTTTTGAGTAACTCCTGCTTTTTCAGCAACTAATACAACTAATTCTGTTTTATTCATATAATTCCCTCCTATATGTTTATAAAAATTATATCACTATTAGATTAAGTTTGCAAGTATTAATCTTTACTAATTGGCTTTACTAACGACTTTAAATTTCTTTTTCTTCTTTTAAATCACCAGTCAGTAGTTTTTGAATAGCTTCTTTTACATCGAGTCCTTCAAATAAAACCCGATATGCAGTACTTATAATAGGTAAATAAAGTCCTTCTTTTTCGGCATATTCATGTAAAGCAATAATCGATCTAACCCCTTCAATTGTTTGTTCTGATTCTAAAAATACTTGTTCAAGCGGAACCCCTTCACCGATTCTTCTGCCGGCACGAAAATTTCTAGAATTTTCTGAAGAAGCCGTAACAATTAAATCACCAATACCGGTTAATCCATAAGCAGTTTCTTTTTGGCCGCCCATCGCTTCTACGACTCTAACTATTTCAACTGAACCTCTTGTAATAAGGGCTGCCCTAGCGTTTTCACCAAGTTTTAAACCAGTTGCTGCACCGCTAACAACAGCGATTGCGTTTTTAGCAGTTCCACCTACTTCAGCTCCAACTACATCATCATTTACATAAACCCTTAAATACTCGTTGTTTGAAAACATCTTTTGAATCTCTTTTGCTAAATTAAGATCCTTGCTAGAACTAGTTAATAAAGTCAATTTCTTGACAATTACTTCTTCAGAATGGCTTGGACCAGTTAATAAAACATAGCCACCATTATATTTTTTTGAAATTACTTCATCAACGATTTGGCTAACTCTTTTTGTTGTTTCTGGTTCAATACCTTTAGAAACATTAGTAAAAACTTTCTTTTCTTTTAATTTTAAATTAATCTTATGTAACACATCTCTAATTGACGCGGTTGGAAGAGCAATTAAAAGATAGGAACTAAAATCCAAAAATTTATCTAAATCAGCAGTTCCTTTAATTGTAGGTGATATCTTAACATCAAAAAAAGGATGCATCTGTTGATTAATTTTATTTAAATGAACAAGATTATTGTCATAAATTAGTACTTCGTGGCCATTATCGACTAAAACTTGTGCTAACGTTGTTCCCCAAGCACCGCCACCTAATATAGCTACTTTCATCTTTACTCCTTCTTTCTAAAAATGATTTTTAATGGTGTTCCGGTTAAATCAAAGTTTTTTCTAAATTCATTTTGCATATATCTTTCATACGAAAAATGGACAAAATCAGGATTATTTGTAAATATAACAAAAGAAGGCGGTTTAATTCCTACTTGGGTCATATAGTTAAAACTAGCTTTTCCTTGATTAAAAATTTTAGGTGGATTGGCATAAATCATATCTTGAAGCAATTCATTTAAAGTACTAGTTTTAAATTCGGAACAAAAGTTTTCATAGGCCTTATTGATAGCTGGAAATAGTTTATCGACCCGATCATTGTATTTTGCTGAAAGAAAAACTACTTCAGCATAATCTAAAAATTGGAATTCCGCTTTTATTTTGTCTTCATATTTTTTCATTGTTTTAGAATCTTTTTCGATTTTATCCCACTTATTAACAACAATAATTACTGCTTTAAAATAATCAGTTATGTAACCCGCTACATGCTTGTCTTGAAGAATAACCCCTTCTTCGCCATCAATAACTAATAAAGCGACATCGCTTCTTTCCAATGCCTCTAAAGCTCTTAGTAAGCTATATTTGTCAGTATCTTCATAGATGCGACCACGTTTTTTAATTCCAGCCGTATCAACAACCGTATATTTTTGGCGATTTTTAACAAAATCAGTATCAATCGAATCGCGAGTTGTTCCTCCAATATCACTGACAATTACTCGATTATCTTCTAAAATCGCATTAGTCAAGCTAGATTTACCGACATTAGGACGACCAACGATACAAAATCTAATTGTATCAGTTGCAAGATCTTCCTCTTTTTCCGGCATATCTTTAATAACTTCATCTAATAAGTCACCAATTCCAATACCATGATGAGTACTAATTCCAATTGGGTCACCTAATCCTAAGGAATAAAACTCATAGATGTTACTTAGCATCTGAACATTATCAATCTTATTAACCGCAACGATAATTTTTTGGTGGGTCTTATATAATAAACTGGCAATAAAATAATCACTTTCAGTTAAACCAACTTGTCCGTCAACGATAAAAATAATGACATCAGATTCATCGATGGCGATTAAAGCTTGTTCTCTTATTTCATCTAAAAAAGGAGCATCGCCAATTTCGATGCCCCCTGTATCAATAACATTAAATTTTCTGGTTAGCCATTCGGCCTCACCATAAAGACGATCTCTTGTGCTACCAGCTTCATCATGTGTAATCGCTTGTCTTTTGCCAATTAAACGATTAAAGAGGCTAGATTTACCAACATTAGGACGTCCTACTAATGCTACTTTAAAAGGCATAATACCTCTCCTATTTTTCTAATTCTTCGTGGTATAAATCACCAATCGTTAACTTTTCTTCGGCTTTTTCTTCTTCGGCTTGTTGATCTAGATGTTGTTGTACTGCCGCTTTTTGAATCATTTGCGTCAACATTTTCTTTGAAACTTCTAAAGTCCAAGTTCTTTTATCTGAATTTAAGACTACAACTTCAAGCTTATCGCCTACTGCGTAATAATCTTCAGCTTTACCTTTTTCTAAACCTAATTCATCAGCTTTCATAAAAGCATCTACCCCTAAAACTTCTAAATGAAGTATTTCAGGTTCAATTTCTTTAATTACTGCTTCTACTTTATCGCCTCGACGTAAATCAATTAAACGCCATGGGTTGTCTTCTAATAATTTTTTTGATAACGAAATTCTAGTTTTTTCAGGAACAATTTGAATAATTCTTAAATTAAGCTCATCGCCAATTTTAACAAAAGCATCAAAATTATCATTTGGATTCCAACTATATTCGTTTTTATACAAAAAGCCTCTTACTCCCGGTTCTAATTCAACTATTAAACCAGAAGGCAGTTTTTGAAAAACTGTTCCGGTAACGTCTTCTCCAACTGTATGTTCAGCAATATACTCCTCATATGGAGTAGGTATTAAAGCTTTTTGTGATAAATCAAGACGATTGCCTTCTTTTTTAATTACTTTGACTTTAACTTCTTGACCAATTTCAAAATATTCGTATAGATCATCAATTCTATGATGTGAGACTTGTGAAATTCTTAACAAGCCGGTTACAAATTCAAATTTTACTGTTACGGCATGTTTTTCAATTTTAATAATTTCTCCTGTTAAAACATCACCAGTTGCAATATCTTCTAATTCTTTTTCACGATTAGCTTGGCGTTCTTCGTAAGCTTTTTGTCTTTCAGCTTCAAAGATTGGTTTTCTAGTGCCAATAATTTTTGAACGTCGTAATCTTCTATCTTCTTTGATTTCTAAAATAATTAGTTCTAAATCTTGACCTTTTAAATCATCACCGACTTTGTGCAGTTCGTTATCAAGTAAACTTTTTGGAATAAAAATTTCTTTTCCATGATAATCTAAAACCATTCCGCCACTATTAACGGTTTTGATTTTTGCAGTAATTTCTTCACCTGATTCTAAAGCAGCACGCAATTCAAGATAACGCTCATCATCAAGTAAACTTAATCTTGATAGTAAAATTTGCACTGGTTCTTCTTGAGTCATGTGTTGTATTTCAGAACGAATTATATCGCCAACCTTAATGTCTAAATCATGAAACGAGTTTACTTTTTTCTTGGTAAACTTATCTAGATACATCTTTCCTTCAGTAACAGTCCCTAAATCGATTAAAATTCGATTTGGCTTTACTTCGATTACTGCACCTTCAACGACATCTCCTTTACGGTATTTTGGAATTTTTAAGTCTTCCATCATTTCCAACTGACTCTTTTTATTTTTTTCTTTCAAGTCCATAATTATTCTCCTCTTTTTTCGATTAAATCGATTATTTTTTTCACTACCTCATCAATAGTTAGATGCGTAGTGTCTAATATAATTGCATCTTCAGCTTTTTTTAAAGGTGACTCTTGCCTAGTTGTATCTTTTAAATCTCTTGTTATTAAGTCGCTTTTAACGGTTGTAAGTTGGCGATTATCGCCCTTATTTAAATGATCATGATATCTTCTTTTTGATCTTTCATCAACTGAAGCTGTTAAAAATATTTTTAAATCTGCCTTTGGTAATACTACGGTACCAATGTCTCTTCCGTCCATAATAATGTTTCCGGTTTGGGCGGCTATTTTTTGTAATTCAACCATTCTTTTCCTTACTGAAGGAAACGAAGAAACTAAAGAAACATTTTCATTTACAATTGAATCTCTAATTGCCTTTGTCACATCGCGATTATCAATATAAATTTTGTTATCAACATATTTGAATTCCATTTGATTAATGAACTCATATTCTTTTTCGTTTTCTAAATCAATCTTGTTTTCTAAAGCGATTAAAGTAACGGCTCGATACATAGAGCCGGTATCAATATGTGTCCATCCTAATTCTTTAGCTAATTTTGATGATATTGTCGACTTACCCGACGCTGCTGGTCCATCAATTGCTAGTTTAAATCCCACAATAAATTCCTCCGTACCACTTATTTATTATACCATAATAAACTACGTTTTAAAAGTTTAGCATTATAAATTCATCAATTTTTTGATTTCATGAACTTTTAAAGGTCGATAATAACCTCTTCCAACTCCTTCGGTTGTTAAAAATGCATATCTTGTCCTAGTTAACTTTAAAACTTCAAAATCCATTGCTTTAAAAATATTTCTAACTTCACGATTTTTGCCTTCCGTTAAAACTATTTTAACTAAAGTTGTTTTATTAACTTTATCTAATTCTTCTATACTCGCATATTTAGGAATTGCCACATGTCCATCAGCTAACTTGATGCCTAATCGTAAATTTCTCAATTGATTTTTAAGCATTATGCCATTTATTCTAGCAAGGTATTCTTTTTCAATTCCATGTTTAGGATGGGTTAGTTTATACGTTAATTCACCATCATTTGTTAAAATAATTAACCCTTGAGTTTCATAATCTAAACGTCCTACTGGATAAATTCGATTATCCTTATCTTCTTCGGCTAATAGATCAAGGACAGTAGGTCGATTCTTTTCATCTTTGACGGTTGTAACGGTTCCTGCTGGTTTATTTAAAAGATAATATACTTTTGATTCTTTGATGATTGGCTCATTGTCAACTAAAATTTCATCTTTCTTAGCATTGACTTTAACGCCAAGTTGTTTAATTACAATGCCATTAACTTTAACGCGACCGGCTAAAATTAATTCTTCAGATTTTCTTCTAGAAGCTACACCAGCTTCTGCCAAGACTTTTTGTAATCTAACCATTTTATCAATTAATAATTAAGTTATTATATGCTAATTTATAGAACTTAATTATTTACTCCTTCCTATCTTACTACTAATATAATCTATTTTGATTGTTCGATTTTATTATCACATAGACTATTTGGGGATGCTATTTTTAAATGAAATGTCATTTTAAGGTAAAAACTTCAAGCATTTTTTTAAAAGACGTTTTTGATCATTATTAATAATAAAATGCTAGCCTTTAATAGTTAATTACCATTCATTATTATAACATATTATAACTTTCTTTGTTTTAAATAATATATAAAGATAAATTTTTATCCATTAAAAAAGGGGAAGCAAATTCCCCTTATTAATTATTTATCTCTTGAAACATAACTACCATCAGCGGTTGATATTACTAATTTATCGCCGATTTCTATAAACAAAGGAACCTTTACTAATAAACCTGTCTCTAAGATGGCATCTTTATTAGCGCTGGTCTTTGTATCGCCACGAACGCCAGGTTCAGTTTCAGTTACTTCTAAGACAATTTTATCTGGCAAAATAACCCCTAAGACTTCGGAATGGTTATAAATCATAAGTTGGACCGACAATCCTTCATATAAAAACTTAATTTCATATTCTATTTGTGAAACATCTAAACTGATTTGATCGTAGCTATCAGTATCCATAAAAATATAAGAATTACCATCTTTGTATAAAAATTGTACGTTTATCTTATCAATTTGGGCTTTTTCAACTTTTACCCCAGCAGTAAAAGTATAGTCAATTGTCGCTCCAGACCTTAAATTTTTAAGTTTAGAACGAACAAAAGCTCCACCTTTACCAGGTTTTACGTGCATAAATTCAATAATTTGATAAATATTTCCTTCAAATTCGATAGTTAATCCGGTTTTAAAATCAGCCGTTGTAATCATTTTATCATCTCCAATGTTTATTATAACTATTTAATTATTTCTTTACAAGTAAAAAGTCAATTGCTAACAAATAACTATTGGCCTTTTCTCCGACTATTTCATGGTCGCAAACAGCTTTTAAAAGATTAACTTTCCTAAAGTCTTCTCTTTCATAAATATTAGAAAAATGGACAGAAATTTTGGGTATTGTAACCACTTCTAATGCATCTCTAAGTGCAATTGAGTAATGTGTTAGGGCGCCAGCATTAATTATAATTGCTTCATACTTTTGATATTTTTGAAGCCAACCAATAATTTCACCTTCATAATTTGATTGTTTAAAAGTAAATCTTAAATTAGGATATTTACTTTTTATCAATGAATTAAGGCCCTTTAAAGTTAGTTCTCCATAATTTTTTTTATCTCTTTGACCCAACAAATTCAAATTAGGGCCATTAATTATTAAGATTTTTTTCATAAGCCTTTACTACCTTTCTAATAATCTTTTCATCAGTTAGACCTTTTAAATTAATTGTTAAATTCATAAACTTTTTATAAAGTGACTTTCTTTCTAAGTAAAGTTTATTTATTCCTTTAAAAGCTAAAACGGGTCTATCTATGACATCATCATATTTAATAACTAAATCTTTTGGATTAACTTTTAAATAAACAACTAATCCATCCATTAAGGCTTTATTTTCTGGTGTAACGACTACTCCACCCCCACAAGCAATTACACAGTTTGGATTATCAATGGTTTTTAAAGCTTGGGTTTCTAATTTTCTAAAATAGCTTTCTCCCTTTTTAGTTATTATCTCTTTTGGGCTTTCTCCACTTAATTTAGTAATTAATTCATCTAAATCGAAAAAAGGAATTTCAATTCTTTTGGCAATTAGTTTTCCTATTTTTGATTTTCCAACTGTCGGTAAACCAATTAAATAAATTTTCATAAGTTTAAAAACTCCTTAACTAATTTAATACCATCAGCAATTAAATCCGGCGACACGGCATCTAAAATAACAGGCTTCATTTGATTAATAAACCAAGTTTTTTGCCGTTTGGAAAACTGAAAAGTTTTTTTTACAATTAACTCTTTAGCTTCTTTTAAAGAAATCTTTTGATCTAAATATAAATTGATTTCACGATAACCAATAATATCATCTATATAAATGGCTTTTTCTCTTAAATTTTGAACTTCTTCGATAAAGCCCTCTTCAATTTGTTTTTCAACTCTTTCAATCATTTTAGCTTTTTGTTTGTCACGCGGATAATCAAGATATAAAATTAATAGGTCATATAGCGGGTCGTTTTTACTAGTTTTTTTAGAAGGTATTTCGCCATTTAATAATTGTTCATAAGCTCTTAAAACTCTTCTTTGATTATTAAAGTCTATTTTCAAATTAGGATCATTAATTTTTATAAAGTCGATAATTTCTTCATAATCAAGTGGATAATTGATTGCTTTTTGGTCTTCGTAATTAAATTCATAATCGTAAAGACTAGATTTTATATAAAAACCACTACCGCCAACGATAAAGGGATAATCTATTTGATTAATTAAATTTCTAACATCTTTTTGATAATCATAAACCGTATAGCTTTCTCCGGCTTTTTTCAAATCTAAAAGATGGTGTTTAACCATTTGTCTTTCTTCTGGGTTGGCTTTAGCCGAACCAATATTTAATTCTTGATAGATTTGGACAGAGTCGCCGTTAATAATTTCTAAATTTAAACTTTTCGCTATTTCTAAACTAAGTCTGGTTTTTCCTGAAGCGGTTGGTCCAACTAAAACAACAACTTTTTTCATTAGACGATTCTCTTAAACATTTTTTCAATTTCATAATTAGTTAATAAAATAATAGTGGGGCGTCCGTGTGGACAAGTATATGGTGATTTGGCCTTTTTTAAATCAGCAACTAATTGATATATTTCTTCACTACTTAGGTGTTGATTGGCTCTAATTGAGCCTTTACAACTTATATCTTTGGCTAAATGATCGCGAAAATCAATTAAATTAATTGTTTGATTATTTAGAAATTTTTCTAACAAAAATAAAATTGCTAATTCAATTTCATGTTCTAAAAGCCAAGTCGGTAAGCCGATTAATTCGTTATCGCTATTAAATTCAAAGCCATATTTAGCAAAGTTTTTTTGGTGTTCTTCAATTATTAATAAATCGGATTTATTTATTTTTAACTCATATGGTATTAACATAGCTTTAACGGCAAAATTAGGGTTATTCATAACATTAAAGTAATGTTCATACCTAACTCTTTCTTGCGCCGCATGTTGATCCATTAAATATAGTCCATTTTCATTTTGAAATAACAAATAAGTTCCTGCTAAAATACCAACAAAATCAAAATCTGGTATTTTTGGCGAATCATCTTGGAGATTTGTTTCTTCTTCAAATAAAAAATCAATTTGAGTGGTTGTAAAACTTTCATTAATAGGGGCTTTTTGATAGGTTTGGTTTGATGGTATATCATAAACTTTTTCAACTAAAGAATCTTTAATTAATTTTTC
>CAZRWC010000014.1:0-20305 GCA_964603705.1 uncultured Acholeplasmataceae bacterium | reverse complement strand
TTCTGCGCCGACGATAGTTCTATGGAGCGAAAATAGGACGTTGCCAGTTTCTTCATTATATGCCTACATAGCTCAGTTGGTTAGAGCGCTTGACTGTTAATCAAGAAGTCCCAGGTTCAAGTCCTGGTGTGGGCGCCATTTTAAAAAATAGACATTTTGTATTTTATGCAAAGTGTCTTTTTTTATTGGCTAATCTAACGCTATTTTGATTTTACTTAGGTTATTCTATATTTGTAATATAGTGGCTTGCTATTGTAAATTTTATATAATTACTATAAAATGTAATTAATAAAAACGATAAGTAAGAGGGTAAAATATGAACAACGATAATAAAGAAAAGAAAATTACTTTAGAAGAATATCAAGCACAAAACACTAATCCAGAAAATATTAAAGCTGCCAAATCATTTTTATTTATTTTTGCCATGGCAATTGCCGTAGTCATGATAGTGGGATTATTTTTTTTGGTATTAAAGTTATTTGATATTCATGAAATTGCTGGATACGTAGGTACTGTTGCTGCGGGGCTAGTTTTTATATTTGGTTATATTGTTCCAGTTGTAAAACTAAAAAACACTAAATCATTTATGACTGATGTCAATGTCACGACTACAACTAAAGCTCAAAAGTACAATCGAAAACTACGAGAAGATATTGCAGATAAAATGATTGATATTGCATATAAGACTGATGGTATCAGTTGGTATAAAGAAAAAAATATCGGCAGACTTGCAGTAGCACGACATAAAAACAATCATACGGAATTAAAAGAGGCCTTAAAAGAAATATATACAACTGATGTCAAAAATTCAGCTGAAAAAATTATTCGAAAAAGCGCTTTAAGTGTTGGATTGGTTACTGCCTTATCTCAATCTGAGGCATTAGATACAATTTTAGTTTTAGTTCATGAGTTAAATCTAATTAAAGATATTGTCTTTTTATATGGATATAGACCAACCGATACACAAATGGCAAAAATTTATAAAAATGTTTTAAGAAATGCACTAATTGCTTATGGAGTAAGTAGCGCTACAAGTGGGTTAGGCAAAACAATTAGCACCAGTCTTATAACCGCAATTGATAAAGTATCTCAAAGTAGAAACGTAATAACATCAACAATTGGTTCTGTGGCTAGTGGTATTGCCGGAACAGTTGTTGAATCTGGTATCCAGTTTGCTGTTAATACTTCGCTAACAATAATTATTGGCTATCAAACTAAACGCTACTTAGTTAAAGAATATAGACTTCAAGAAATGCTTGATAATGTCGAACTTCTTGAAAGTGAAGAAGAACAAGCAAAAATTATTGAATCGATTAAAGAAGAAGTGAAAGAGAAAATAACAAGTGCCAAAAAAACTAGAAAAGAAACGATCGCTAAAGCAGCCGCATAAATAATAGTTGAATTTTAATTGTAAGAATAGTTGTTATTTTAAAAGATTGCAATAGTATCTAAAAGGTTTATCTTTTGATACCATTGCTTTTTTTATAAACTGCAATAAAGAGCAGTCTAATTTATAGAAATGTATGATTAATTATCATTTTAGACCTATTAATGATAAAATGTAATTAGTATAATTAATATCCTAATATTATTTAAAAGGAAGTGCAATATGTTATTTATTGATACGGAAGTTAATGCTAAAACCAAAAAAATAGAAGACATTGGTTGTATAAATTCCAAAAGAGAAGAATTTCATTCAAATAATATTAATAAACTTATAAACTTTATTAGAAGAGAAGATTTTTTTGTGGGCCATAATATTATTAACCATGACTTAATATATTTGAATCAAACTCCTGCATCAAAATACATTGATAGTAGAAGGTGTATTGACACTTTATTTTTATCAACACTTTTATTCCCTGAAAAACCTTATCATAGTCTTGTTAAAAACGACAAATTACAAACAAATTTCGTTAATAATCCACTAAATGATGCTAAAACAACAGAGAAACTATTTGCAGACATAGTTGAAGCTTTTAATGATTTAGAAACCATTTTAAAAAATATATATTATTTATTATTAAAAAATACTGCGGGTTTTGAAGGCTTTTTTAAATATTTAAAATACAAAACCTCTACTAAAGAAGTATTACCACTTATCGTTGATTATTTTAAAAACCGATATTGTCATTACGTTGATTTGCAATCAATTATTGAAGAAAACCCAGTAGAATTGGCTTATGTGTTGGCACTTATTAATACTAAAAACGATGATTCGTTGTTACCAGAATGGGTACTTAAAAATTATTCTAAAGTAGAAGATATATTGTGGAAATTAAGAAACACTCCTTGTACTTATAGTAATTGTTTTCATTGTAAAAGTATTTTGTCTCCACAAAAAGCTCTATTAAAATATTTTGGATATCCAGCATTTAGAGACTTTGATGGTATACCTCTTCAAGAACAAGCCGTTAAAGCGGCGATTAATAATCAGTCTATGGTTGTTATCTTTCCAACTGGCGGAGGCAAGTCTTTAACTTTTCAATTACCGGCTTTAATTTCAATGGAAACGGTTAAGGGGTTAACGGTTGTTATTTCGCCACTAATTTCTTTGATGAAAGATCAAGTAGATAATTTAGAAGCTAAAAGCATCACTTCAGCTGTATTTATTAATAGCGTCTTAGATCCGCTTCAAAGAAAACATGCTATCGATAAAGTTAAAGATGGGACTGCTAGTCTTTTGTATATTGCACCTGAGTCACTAAGATTAAAAACAATAGAACGATTATTAATGAGTAGACAAATAGTTAGATTTGTAATTGATGAGGCCCATTGTTTTTCAACATGGGGTCATGATTTTAGGCCGGATTATCAGTTTATAGCGACCTTTATCAAAAATCTCGAAGACAAAAAGGCCTTGAAAAATAGTATACCTGTTTCGTGTTTTACAGCAACAGCAAAAAAACAAGTTGTTGACGACATAAAAAACTATTTTAAAGATAAACTAGATATTGATATGCAAGTGTTTCAAACAAGTGGGGCGAGAAAAAATCTAAGTTATAAAGTTTATCAAGTAGAAGATGAATTTGAAAAATATGACGCCATAAGAAATATCATTAGTCAAGAAAAAACCGCCACAATTATTTATACATCGAGACGAAAAAGAGTTGAAGAATTATATAATCGTTTATCCTATGATAATTATCTTGTATCTTATTTTCACGGAGGTTTAGAAAATGAAGTGAAAGTCATCCAACAAAATGACTTTATGAGCGGAAAAACCAACATAATGGTTGCAACTAATGCTTTTGGTATGGGGGTTGATAAACAGGATGTTGGTTGTGTTATTCATTATGATATTTCTGATTCGTTAGAAAACTATGTACAAGAATCCGGAAGAGCAGGTAGAGATCAAAATATAAAAGCTAATTGTTATATTTTATACAATGAAAACGATTTAAATAGTCATTTTGAAATGTTAAATAATACTAAAATAAATAAACAAGAAATCGAACAAGTTTGGTCAGCAATCAAAAATATGACGAGATATCGTGATAATGTTTCCAAATCAACATTAGAAATTGCACGTGAAGCTGGATGGGATGAAACTGTCTATCAACTTGAAACAAGGGTTGTAACTGCGATTGCAACCCTTGAAGATATCGGCTATATCAGGCGGGGCCATAATTCACCAAAAGTTTTTGCCAATAGTATTTTAGCCAAGAGTGTAATTGAAGCAAATAAAACAATTGATAATTCTTATCTCTTTGATAATAAAGATAAGACTAACGCTAAAAGAATAATGGGTTCGTTAATTTCAAATAAATATCAAATTAAAATTGGAGATTCTATCCCAGAAATAAGGGTCGATTATTTGTCGGATATTTTAGGTGTTCCAAAAGAAGATATAATTCGTTGTATAAACTTATTAAGAGAAGCAAAATTACTTACTGATGATAAAGACTTATATACTCAAATTAAATATGGTTCAAAACCAATTCAAGCTATAAAAACAACAAAATTATATGCCAACATAATTAATCATCTTCTGGTTCTTTTTTCAGAAGAAAGTAAGACCTATAACACAAAAGCAATCAACGAAGATTTAATTAATAAAGGGTATGAACACAAGTTGTTAGATGTAATCAAAGCGATAAATTATTTAGAGTTTACTCAATTTATTAAAATGAAAAAAGAAAGTAAGGATACGCTTAAAATACATTTGGTAAATAAAAAGGATCAAACTATCGATAGGTTTAGAAAAATTACAACTTTAGGCTCAGTCATAATTAATTTTATTTATGTTAAAGTAAATGAAAAACGAGAAAATGAAAACATAGTAAATTTTTCGCTGTTAGAAGTTACAAAATATGTAAATAATATTCAATCACTGTTTCAAGAAACATATGTATTAAATGATATTCAAGAAGCCTTACTTTATTTAACTAAAATTAACGCTCTTCAAATTGAAGGAGGATTTTTTGTTATATATTCCCCATTATATATTGAAAGAATTGAAAAAAATAATGCCAAGCAGTTTACTAATCAAGATTATAATAAACTTTTAAATCATTATGAAAACAAGAAACAACAAATACATATTGTAGGTGAATATGCTACTAAAGTGGTTGACAATTATAAAAATTCACTTATTTTTGTAAATGACTATTTCACACTTGAATATAAAGATTTTTTAAATAAATACTTTCCAGGTGAAAGAAGGAAAGATTTGGAAAAAAATATGTCGCCTAAAAGGTTTAAAGAGTTATTTGGCACTTTATCAACTAATCAATTGGCAGTTATTCAAGATAAAACTCATAAAAGAATCGCAGTTGCGGCTGGTCCCGGCAGCGGAAAAACAAGATTACTTGTTCATAAATTAGCCTCGATTATTTCAACCGAAGATATTAGATCTGAACAACTTTTGATGTTAACTTTTTCTAGGGCTGCGGTTTCCGAATTTAAAGAGAGGTTAATTAATTTAGTTGGTAAAGCGGCCACTTATATTAAAATAACAACCTTTTTATCTTATGCGTTTGATATTTTAGGAAAACAAGGAAATATCGATAATACAATCAATATTATTAAAGAAGCAACGGATTTAATTAACTCTAGAGAAGTTAATCCAGTTAGTGCCACGAAAATGGTTTTAGTAATTGATGAGGCTCAAGATATGAACGAGGAAGAATATAACCTAGTTCAAGCTCTAATTAATTATAACGAGTCAATTAGGATAATCGCAGTGGGAGATGATGACCAAAATATCTTTGAATGGCGCGGATCAAATTGCCGTTATTTCACAAAAATTTCTGAAGAAGAACAAGCTTTTTATGAACTTCCGATTAACTATAGAAGCAAAAACAATTTAGTGGATTTTGCCAATCAACTTATTAAAAAGGTGAGAAATAGATTTAAAAAACAACCTATCCAATCATTTACTAATGTAAACGGACATATTAAAATAACCAAATATACAAATAATAATTTAGTCATACCGGTTGTAAAAGATATTTTAAACGCAAGGTTAAAAGGAACCACATGTATAATTACTAGAACAAACGAACAAGCAATATTAATTGCTGGACTTTTAAATCATTACGGTAAAAAGGCTGAGCTAATCCAAACTAGTGTTGATATTTTATTATATAATATTTTTGAACTTAGAACCTTTTTTAATTTTATTGAAAAATATAATCAAGAAATTATAACGGATAAAATGTGGAATGAATCAATTCAAATGTTTAAAGACACCTTTAAAAACAGTATTAATTTTAATTTGTCACAATTAATTTTAGATAAATTTCGAAATATAGCTGGTGATAACCCCTATAGAAGTGATTTAAAAGAATTTTTATTAGAGTTAAGAATTAGTGATTTTAATTTGGAATCACCATACATAGTGTCTACTTTTCATAAAGCGAAAGGGAAGGAATTTGATAACGTCTTTCTTTTATATACCAAACAACCAAATTTAAATTATATAAATGATGATGAAATCAAAACGATTTATGTTGGAATTACTAGAGCGAAAACGAATTTAAGCATTCACACTGATAGCGACATATTTGATAATATTCAAACCCAAAATCTAAGAACTTTCAACTCAGATGAAGAAAATGAAAAACCAACAAAGCTTATCTTTCAGTTTGGGTATACTGATGTTATCCTAGATTATTATATTAATAGACAAAAATATAACAAAAGGATTTTAGCGGGAACCGCATTAGAAATTGAAGGAGATTATTTAAAATATCGAAATAAAAAAGTAATTAAATTTTCACAGACCGCTCAAAATATTATTAAAGACTATTTAGATAAAGGATACCAGTTAAACGAAGCTAGCGTAAACTATCAAGTGTATTGGTATAAAAAAGAAACTGAAGAAGAAATCTTTATTTTACTTCCTAAATTGGTTTTTCAATTAATTGATCAGGAAAAGCAGTTAGAAACATAATTAAGTTATTGTTTCAATAGTTGTAAAGTTTTTTGTTTTGACATACAAAAAGATATAATATATAATGGAATCACCATAAAGAGAAGGCGAGAGACAAGCTCAATGACCCTTCAGCAACCTACAATTGTAAGGTGCTAAAGCTTGAATGATGGCTTAATATATTTATTTACGCCGTCAGTCGATGGCGTTTTTCTTTTTGGAATTTTTTAAGAAAGGAGAGTAAATAATGTTAAATAGTGCTGATAAAAACGAAATTTTAAACTTGTTAAAAGATTATTATACTAATAAGTTTTATGCGAAAGCCGAACTCGCATTATTTGAACCAAACGGAAGCGAAAAACATGAGTATTTAATGCAGTTTCCAAATATTTTGCCAATTAATATTAGTAAAAACGTCAGTTATGAATTCGAATGGTTAAGTAAACTTACTACCACAATTACAATTGATTATATCTTAGAAAGTGGATTTTCTTATGTTTTAATTTTTTTAGATAAAGCTCAATTTGAAAAATCTAAATATGATGAAATGCGCAAGTTTGCGATTGCACATAAAAGGTCTTTAAATAAAAGAAGCAGAGATTTTTATAGTGAATATGTTTTTATATATTATAATGGCGAAAAATATATCTTCCATGTTGAACGCGAAAGGTCTTTGAATCTTTGGCATTTACAGCAAAAATCAAAAATATAAATTATTGGAATTTAAAATCAATAATTAAATAGGTTAAATTATTACGGTATTTATGTTAATATATTGTTATAATGAAAATCAAAAATCAAATTCAACTAAAGAATTAACGCATATTTGATTAAAATGGAGTAGAATGTAATGCCAAAAATTGGATTAGTTTTATCAGGTGCACTCTCAAAAGGAGCATATCAGTTAGGTTTTTTAAAGGCTTTAAATGAAAAAATTAATACAGAACATATAAAAATTATTGCAGGCACCTCAATTGGTGCTTGCAATGCTTATTCTTTTTCAACTAATAAACTTGATCTATTGGAAAAACTTTGGTTAGAATTTGATATTAGTAATGCTTTTAAATTATGGCGTAAAGTAGTTTTTAAAAATACAATTAGAAAACATTTAAATATATTAATGACAGATGGAGATAACGCGAAAATTCCCTTTTATGTTACAACGCTTCGAATTTTTCCTTGGTGGAAATTTAGGTATATTCGTTTTGAAGGAAAATATCAAAAGCATTGGTTGAAAATGGTCAACGGGGCAGTCGGGTTTCCAATTATAACCGGACCAGCAACTTTTCACAAATTTCAAGTTTATACCGATGGTGGCATAGTTGATAATATTCCGATTAGACCATTAAATGGCTATGATCTAGATATAATTATCGTTTTACATTTTGATCCCAAATTTAAAATTGATTACCGCGCATATGGAAAAACCATCGTTGTTGATATTGATTTTTCGGCAGGTATTATCGATGGCCAAAGAAGTTTTGATTTTAGTAATAAAAATGTTTCTAAAATGATAGATATTGGCTATAGTAACGGTATAAAAATAATCGATAGATTGGTTTATCAAGTTGAAAATGGCGAATTATTAGAAGAAGCCAAGAAAATTAGAAAAGAACAAGAAACGGCTAGAGAAAACTTAAGGGCACTTGACAGCTGGCCGACCAGGCTAAATAGAGTTTTTAAAAAACAAAGAGATAAATTAAATATAAAAAGTCATATTGATAATTACCAATAATTAAGCGATCTTGAGTGATCGCTTTTTTTAAAGTTTTATATTTGGTTAGAACATGATTTTGCTATAGCGATGCTTTTTTAGCAAGAAATTACGATTATTCTTTGCTTTAATCAATTTTGCATGATAATATTTGATTGGGGAATAATATATGGAACAAGTAATTGATTTATTAAAAATAGAAGCAAACCAATATAAAATTATCAAAGCTAATGAGATTGTTTTTGATGAATCAATTAGAAAATATTGTCAAGCAAATACATGCGGTCTTTATAATAAGTCATGGGTTTGTTCGGAAAACAATCGAAAGATTTTTGATTTAGACCGTGTAAAATCATTTGATAAGGTGTTAATTTTTAATCAAATATATAAATTAGAGGATTCTTTTGATTATGAAAGTATGGTAACTTCAGGAAAAGAATTTACCTTATTAATAAGAAAAGTGGTTGGAATGCTCAACCAATTACAAATTGTTCACGTACCCTTTGGTTTAGGTGGATGTGATTTATGTAGCGAATGTGAATTTCCCCAAAAAGCATGTAAACATCCAAGTAAATTAATATATCCAGTTGAATCAATTGATATTATGGTATCGAAAACCGCAACTAATAATGGTTTTAAATATATCAATGGAATAAACACTGTAACTTATTTTTCAATGATTTTCATAAAGGATGATAAAAATCATGTTTAAAGTAAGAGTAAAAACAACTAAAGAAATAAAAGAATTTAGTTTAGAAAAACCAATTAACGGCCTAGAGTTTTTAATTACCAATCATTTTTATATAAATGCTAGTTGTGGTGGAAAGGGAACTTGTCAAAAATGTTGGTTTTTAATTGATGGGGTTAAAAAGTTATCATGTAAAACTATACTTGAAAAAGATTGTGAAATTGAGCTTTTAAACCATATTGAGCCAGTACAAAAAAAATCAAGAAAAAGTATCGATCAAAGTCATAGGTTTGGAATATCCTTAGATTTAGGTACAACCACCCTAGCCTTTTATTTAGTAGATTTAACTAAAAAAGAAATTATCGAAGAAGTATCGGTTTTAAATAAACAAGCGATTTTTGGTGCTGATGTAATTAGTAGAATTGATTATGCTAGTCGAATTAATCTTTTAACGATTCATAAAACTATTATTGAACAAATAAAATATCAAATTAATTATTTTATGACATTATATCAAATTAAAAAGATTGAAAAATTAGTTGTAGCAGGAAATACTGTTATGAGCCATATATTTTTAAAGGTAAA
The DNA here is from genome assembly GCA_964603705.1 of uncultured Acholeplasmataceae bacterium. Classification (GTDB taxonomy): domain Bacteria; phylum Bacillota_I; class Bacilli_A; order Acholeplasmatales; family Acholeplasmataceae; genus CAZRWC01. The sequence continues at coordinate 10,942 of CAZRWC010000014.1, read as the reverse complement.
TCCTAAATCAATTGGAGTAATTCCTTTTGAACCGGTATTTATCGATCATAAAGAAATAACTGGCAAAGAATTAGGTTTACCTATTGAAAAAATTATCGTCTATCCGGGAATCTCAGCTTTTGTGGGAGGCGATATTGTGGCTGGATTGCTAGCAACTGGTTTTTTAAATGAATCAAATTCAATTAAATTATTTGTTGATATTGGCACAAACGGGGAAATAATTTTAAAAAACAAAACAAAATTATATTCAACTTCTACCGCCGCTGGACCGGCTTTTGAAGGTGCGAAAATCGAAATGGGATTAGGAGGAATTGAAGGTGCGATATCGAAAGTTGAATATAAAAATAATCAATTAGAAATGACAACTATTAATAATAAAAGCGCCATTGGAATATGTGGTAGTGGTTTAGTTGATATTATAAATGTTTTAGTAGACGAGGGAATAATTGATGAAACGGGTGCGTTTGATGAAGAAATCAAACACAATCTTGCAAAACATTTAAAAGAAAACAAATTTTATTTAAATACTGAAGTTTATATAACTCAAAAGGATATTCGTGAATTTCAATTAGCTAAAGCCGCTATTTCGGCTGGAATTGAGACTTTAATAAATGTTGCAGGTTTAAAAAACAGTGATATTAATGAGGTTTTAGTTGCGGGTGGTTTTGGTTTTTATTTATCTAAAATTAATGCGATAAATTTAGGACTATTACCTTTTAAATCAGAAACAAAAATAACTAATGTTGGTAATAGTAGTGGCGAAGGAGCATTTTTAGGTTTGATTAAGGAAGAAATTATTTATGAAGGCGAAAAAATAGCTAAAGAGGTTATTCAAATAGAATTAGCTAAAAACGATTTTTTTAGAACCAAATTTATCGATAATATGGGATTTTGGAGGGATTAAAATGAAAATAGAAACATCTCCATTAGTGCTTTCTAAAGTTATTAATATAGAAAAACTAGCAGGAATTTTAAATAATTTTACAAATCTAACCAAAATTGATGTGGCGGTTGTTGATATCTTTGGTAAAGAAGTTTTATCCAAAAGAATTAATCCGAATCGTTCAATTTGTAATTTAGTTAAAGGAATGCCATTTGTTAGAACTTGTGACAACAGTATTAAATATGGAATTTTTAAATCTGCTGATTTAGGTGAACCATATACTTTTAAATGCGGTGAAATGATTAGATGTATTGCCCCAATTTTTGTTGATGATAAAGTAATAGGTGGAATTGCTTTAGGTCCGGTTTTGCTTTGGGATTCAGATGATTTTGCGGCAATTGAATTTCACAATTTAAAAGAAGAATTAGGCTTTAACGATTATCTTTTAAATGATATTTTAGAATATACTACTAAAATATCATGTGAATATATGAATAATGCCGTCGGCTTATTATCGTTAATTGTTGGTCATATTTGTCAAGAAAATAACGAATTTTTTAAACAAAGAACTAAAATAATGATGCAGCAAAGAAGAATATCAGAATTAATTCAAGAAAAAAAGGAAACTAAATTCGCATCTTTTAAAAGAACAAATAATAAAGATACTGAATTAGAAAAAGAATTTATTTCATTAGTTCAACTAGGTGAAAAAGAAGCGGCTATGAACACTTTAAATGAAATATTTGGAACAGTTATTTCTAGATCGAAAGGAAATCTAGATGTTATAAAAAACAAAACTTTAGAACTCTTAACCGATTTATCAAAATCTGCTAATATTATGGGAACCCATTCAATGGAGTTGTCTTCTATTATGGTAAACTATATTCCTAAAATAATGGAAGAGTTGAACTTTGATAAGATATTCTTTTGGGTTAATGAAGCTGTTGATAAGATGACAATTGCCATATATAACTCTAGGGGTTATCAAAAAAGCAATGAATATATTATTAAAGCCATTAATTTTATTAAAACTCACTATAGCGATGATATAACACTAAACGATGTAGCTGAGCACGCATATGTCAGTCCCTATTATTTAAGTCACTTGTTTCAAAAGGAGTTGGGAATTACTTTTATTAATTACTTAATTAAAATAAGAATTGATAATGCGATTTTATTAATTCAAAAAGGCGAGCGAGAAGTTCAAAATATTGCTTATAAAGTTGGATTTAATAACTCAAGCTATTTTATAAAAGTATTTAAAAATATGATGGGAATCACACCTTATAAATATATTAAAGTTTTAAACGAAAATATTGATAATAAACAGAAATAACAACATCTCGATGTTGTTTTTTTGTTATTAATCATCAAAAAATAGCAAAATAGTTTTATTTTAAGCAAATAATTAATATAAAGCGTTTTCATAAAATGATATAATAAAACTAGATGGAAGACTATATCTTCAAGGGGGGTTAATAATAAATGATTTTAGAAAATATTTCTACAATGTTACAAAAAGGAAAAGCTGTTGAAGTTAAGAAATTAGTTCAAGAAGCATTAGATCAAGGGGTTACTCCAAAAGAAATTTTAAATAATGGTTTAATTTTTGGAATGTCTATTATTGGCAGAAAATTTAAAAATAATGAGGTGTTTGTTCCAGAAGTATTAATAGCCGCTAGGGCTATGAATGCTGGAATGGATGTAGTTAAACCAGCGCTTTTAGCAGATGGTGTTGAGCCGATTGGCAAAGCTATTATTTGTACCGTTAAGGGTGACCTTCATGATATTGGAAAAAATTTAGTTAAAATGATGTTTGAGGGACAAGGAATTGAATGCATTGATTTAGGGGTAGATGTGCATGAAGATAGAGTCGTTGATGCGATTAGAGAAAATAAACCTGATATCGTCTGTTTGTCAGCCCTTTTAACAACAACCATGTTTTCGCAAAAAGAAGTTGTTGAAGCAATTACTAAAGCTGGACTTAGAGATCAAGTGATGATAATGATTGGAGGAGCGCCAGTTACTCAAGAATATGCTGATCAAATAGGGGCTGATGCTTATAGTCCAGATGCGGCAAGTGCGGCAGATTATGCTAAAAATTATTTATTGAAGGGGGAGAAAAATGTTTAAACCACTAGCGTATTATAAACCTGACATTCATAAAACTATGTTAGAAGCAAAAAAAGTCTTTCAAGATGCCAAAAAACATCTTGGCGGTAATGTTACATTTAGAGCTCTCCCGCCAAGTGATATTTCTTATTATGAAGAAATGGATTTAACGTCTTATGAATTTCCCAAAGATAATAAGCGTTATGCCAAAGATCTTTGCAAGCTTTTAGAAAAGTCTTATGATGTAAGAAAAGAAGTTGATGATAATTTAATTCCGGTTATAACACCTAATCTAGGAATTGGTGATTATAGCGCTTTTGTGGCAGGGGAAATTATTTTTCAAAAAGATACTAGTTGGTCACAGCCTTGTTTAAATGAATTAGAAGATTTTAGAAAGCTTCCAAAACTTGGTACGGCTAAATGGTATAAGTTGTTTTTAGATATTATAGAAGAAATTTTAAAAATATCAGGCCCTTCGGGAATTCCTTTTAACCGTGGTTTTTTCTCGCCGCTTGATTTGGCACACGCTTTAAGAGGAGAAAATATCTTTTATGATTTTTACGATCAACCAGAGTTATTACATGAATTTCTTGATTATTGTGCGGATGCAACTATTATGTTTGCTGAAGATATTCATAAAGTTGCAAGAAAATATTTAAAAGATAGTGAATATGGTCTGTTTTATATTAATGGCGTTATCAATATGTCAGAAGATATTGCTTGTATGATTTCTGGTGAATTATATCAAGAGTTTTGTGCGCCGCATACCCAAAAGGTAATTGATCATTTTGGTGATGGACATATGCACACGCATTCAAGATCGATGTATTTAGTTAAAGAAATATGTAGTTTAAACAATGTTGTTAATATGTGGCTTCCAACCGATCCTAATGCACCAAAACCGATTGAACACGCGGCCCAATTAGCGATCGATTCAAGAGGCACTTTGTTAGCAATTGATTGTGAAAAATTCGAAGACATAATAACCCATTTTGATCAAATGAAAAAAGGTAATTTTTCAGTTACTTTACCTGTAAAAGATATCGAGGAGGCAATTAAATTAACTGAAGAATTCAAAAAACTCTAAGTTAGGATAATTATGAATAAAAAAATTTCAATTCTATTTTTAATATCAGCAATCTTAATTGCGTTATCATCGATTTCTTTTCAAGCCCAAACTAAAAGTATTAGAGTGTGGGTTGGGGCTATTTCAGAAGAAAAAGAAGCGATGGAACAAATTGGCGCAAATTTTAAGGCTGAGACAGGAATTGGGGTTGAAGTAATTCAAAAATTAGAAATATTTACTGTTCCAACCGCATTAGCTAATAATGCTGAATTATCAGATAGACCAGATATAGTCTATCTTCAAGCACCTGATATTGGTGGATTGATAAAATCAGGCTTTTTAGAACCAATTGAATTTGATGAAAGCTATGAAGCAAGATTTAATCAAGTAGCCTTTGAGGCATTTCAATTCGAAGGTAAAACCTATGGTTTAGGCTATTCAAATAGTACCTCAGGTTTAATATATAATAAAGATATAATTAGCAAAGAAGAGTTGCCTGAAACATGGGATGACTTTTTTGAACTTGCTAAAACTTTGACAATTAAAGATAACAATAACAATATAACAAGAAGGGGTGCCTATTTTAATATCACCGATATGTGGTTTAACTATCCGATAATCAGGCACTTTGGAGGTTATTATTATGGTCAAATCGCGGGTGGAACTTATAATCCTTATGATATAGGTTTAAATTCAAGTGGGATGTTAAACTATGTTGACCAAATGAAAGAAATGCAAGAATATGGACTTGCTATTAATAACAAAGAACAAAAAGATTATAGCTTGATTGTTTCTGATTTTTCAGAAGGAAAAGTCGCAATGTTTTTATATGGTTTATGGTCAGCCTCCATTTTTAAAAATAAAGGAATTAACTATGGTATTGCCGACTTGCCATATAGTGGCGAAGATAGATCTAGGCCATTAACTACCGTTGAGGGATTTGTAATTAATAAATTTACTCGTGATTTAGATTCAACCAAATTATTTTATGAGTATTTATTTAAAGATGAAAACCAACAATTACTAATTGAAGCAGGTAATCGTTACAACTTAAAAACCGGCGAAAGAACACCTTGTAATTTAGCGGTTTTAAATAGTGATTATATTCAAGAGGATGAAATTTTAAAAAGTATTAGTGAAATAGGTAAACATGTTGAACCGTTTCCTAATATTCCTGAAGGTACCTTATGGTATAACCAAAATGTTACCCAAGTAACCTTAGGTAATATCTTTTTTGGCGATAATTATGGTAATAAAGTAGACGCCAAGGTGAAATTGGATGAACTTGTCGATTTTTTAAATGAAGAAGTCATGAGAATGAACGATGTAGTTGCCGAAGCAAAGTATGATTCTTGGGTCTATATTTTGATTTTATCTATTGCATTAGCGATTGTTTTAGTTGGTTACTTTTTATATCAAAGAAAGAAGATGAAGGCGCCAAATTATTTGAAGCCAATTAATGACAAAAAAGAAACGATTATCGGTTATTTGTTGTTAATTCCTTTTATAATATTAATCTCTTTGTTTTATATCTATCCAATTCTTCATAATTTTCATTTATCAACCACCAATTATAGCGGAATTAACTTAAGAGATTATTCGTTTATCGGATTTGCTAATTATAAAACAATTTTTACAACTGAATTAGGCGGGTTAGTTGAAATGTCTTTATGGACCTTAGTGTTTGCTTTTTCAGTAAGTGTGCTATCTTTTGTTTTTGGGACTTTGTTAGCAACTGTTTTGGAATCAACTAACTCTAAGATAGCTAAAATATATCGTGTTATCTATATATTGCCATGGGTGATTCCAACTGTTATCACATTATTAGTTTGGCGGGGATTACTAGCTACAGAAGGCGGGCTAATTAATCAAATGTTAAACTTTATTGGTATAAGGAATGTTCCGTGGCTAACGAGTAAATATTTATCAAGAGCGTCAACTATCTTTGTTATGGTTTGGTTTTCCTTTCCATATTATATGGTGATTGCCTTTGGCTTTTTAAAATCAATTAGTAAAGATTATTATGAAGCTGCCATAATGGATGGTGCTAGTAAAACGCAAATGTTTTTAAAGATTACTTTACCTTTAACCTTTAGGGCTTTAGTTCCAATGTTAATCATGGGATTTATTATGCAGTTTAATCAATTTGGAGTTTATTTGTTAACTGAAGGTGGGCCGGCTTCTAATAAAATTGGAGCTCCAGGTGCAACCGATTTGTTAGTTACTTATGTATTTAACACTTCATTTAATACTAAGAGATATGGCTTAGCTGCTAGTTATTCGGTTGTTATTTTTGTTTTCATGGCTGTTTTTGCGATTGTCTCCATGGCTATTAATAAGCGTAAAGAAAGGAGGTAGTTGAAATGGTTAAAAAGCATTATAAAAAAAATAATCTAAAAACGGTTTCTTCAAAAATTGGTGTACAAATATTTTTATTTGTTTTAGCTATAATTACTTTAATACCATTTTTATATATTATTTTAATGTCAATTGGTAAAGATGTCATTAGCGTTAACTCTAAACTACCGACCGAATTTACATTAAATAATTTTCAGAACCTATTTAAGGCTACTAAGTTTTTAAATTGGATGAAAGTATCGTTTTTAGTTTCTGGAACCACCTTGGTAATATCGGTTGTTTTAGTGTCGGTTTGTGTATATGTAATTTCACGGCTTAAATTTTATGGCCGAGACCGATTGTTTAATTCGCTTTTGCTAATTCAAATATTTCCTTTAACATTATCAATGGTTTCAATCTTTAGTATTTTTGCTAATTTTGGATTATTAAATAAACCGCTCGGTCTAATTTTAATTGATTCGACGATGGCTTCAATTAGTTTGGTAATGGTAGCAAAAGGCTATTTTGATACTATCCCATATGAAATAGATGAAGCAGCGAAAATGGATGGCGCTAACTTAAGGCAAATTTTATTAAAAATTAATTTGCCATTAGCTAAACCAATGTTAGCGATTGTCGCAATTCAAAGCTTTGTTTTATCTTATAACGAATATACTATTGCTTCGACTGTGATGACTGATAATATTGAAAATATGCCATTAGCGGTAGGTCTTCAAAGTATGATAGTTGGTCAGTATGGAATTAATTGGGGTATTTATTGTGCTGGAGCAATTTTAGGAAGTATCCCAATGATTATATTATTTTACGCACTTCAAAAATATTTTATAGGTGGACTAACCGAAGGAGGAGTTAAAGAATAATGAAAATCAAACACGAACTTAAACTTCCCTATGTTTATCCAATTGATCAAACGACTTTAAGAATTAGATTAAAAGTTTTAAAAAAAAGTATTTCCAAAGCCTATGTGATTTATAAAAATATTTATAATCATGAGATTGATAATTATTATAAAATTGAGATGAAAGTCATCATGGAAGACCAAAATTATCAATATTATGAAGTAGATGCCAAAAATGAAATCCCTTATTTCAAATATTGTTTTCAAATTGAAATTGACAAAGAATTGTTTTATTTTAATATCGATGGTTTGGTTAAAGAAAACAATCAAAAACGTTATTTTTTCTATCCGGTTATTAATTCATCAGAAATAATTTCTTTTCCAAAAGATAGTGAAGGAAAAATATGCTATCAAATTTTAATTGATCGATTTTATCAAGGAGATATAAGAACTAACTTCAATAATTTAAAAGATTTAAAAGAACTACCAGATCGCAACACTTATTATGGTGGAAATTATCAAGGTATCATCAAAAAGATTCCTTATCTAAAAACCTTAGGTGTTAGTTATTTATACTTAAGTCCCATTTTTTTATCGCCATCTTATCATAAATATGATGTAATTGATTATTACCAATTAGATGATATTTATGGTACGATTGAAGATTTGCTTGAATTAATTAAGCAATGTCATAATAACAATATTAAAGTTATCTTGGATGGGGTTTTTAATCACATTAGTTCTGAGAATGAAATTTTTCAAGATGTAATTAAAAAAGGTGTGAAATCAAGCTATTATGATTGGTTTTATATCGAATGTGAGCAACCTTTTCTTTATGACACTTTTGGGGCAGGACTGGTCCCTAGTATGCCGAGACTAAATACTAATAATCAAGATGTTATTGATTATTTTGGTGAAGTGATGTTTTATTGGACTAAAAAACTGGGTATTGATGGATGGCGTTTAGATGTCTATGATGAAGTGTCACCTAGATTTTGGCGTAGTATTCGCCAAAAACTAAAAAATGAATTTCCTGAAATAAATTTAGTCGGTGAAATTTGGGAACAAGCCCATCGCTGGTTAGATGGTAGCCAAATCGACACTTTCACTAATTATCGTTATCGCGATTTAGTAATTGAGTTATTTGAAGAAAAAATTGATGTTCCACAATTTTGGAATAAAATGGTCGATTATTATTCGTTATATCCAAGTGTTTACTATCATTATTTCATAAATTTAATTGGTTCACATGACACAATTAGAATTTCCACTTTGTTTAATGATCCTAAAGTGGTTGAGGCGATTTTAATTCTTACATTAATGTTCCCTGGAAAACCAATGATTTATTATGGCGATGAAAGGGGCTTAAAGGGCGATGAGGATCCCGATAATAGAAGAGCTATGATTTGGGATATTAAAAATGAAAATAACAGTTTTTATTCCAATTTATTTAAATTGGGTAAACTACGAGAAAAAAATGAAATTTTAAGAAAAGGCGATTTAGTTATAATTAATAATCAAAAAAACATTTTATCGTTTGTTAGAACTTATAAAGATCGAGAAATCAAATTTATTATGAATTTAGGGGATGAATATATCGAAATCTCTAAAGATAAAAAAATATTAGTTACCAATACTAATAACAAATCAAAAATGGGGAAATATGATTATCTTATTTTCGAATTAGGAGGGAAAATATGAGAAAAACAACTAAACTATTTATTTTATTGTTTATGGGTTTACTATTTGCAGGGGTATTATTTGCATGTAAACCAAATGAAAAATTTGAGGTTGTATTTAATTTAAACTATGAGGGAGCGGTTGGAACACCTAAAACCTTAGAACTTGAAAAAGACGAAATACCAACTGCACCAAATAATCCAACTAGAAGTGGTTTTACATTTAAAGGGTGGTTTGATGCAAAAACTGGTGGCACCGAATATAAATTTAATGTCGGGGTAACCCAAAACATGACTTTATATGCTCGTTGGGAAGAAGACGCTCCAATCGGAAAGACGGCATATTATATTGGGGCCAGTTTTAATGGTTATAATGAAAAACATGAAGCTTCTAAAATGGTAGAAAAAGAAAATGAACCAGGAGTTTATACCTTTGAAATAGTACTAACTGAAGCAAACCGCGATAAAACCTATGATGGTCACTATTATAAAGTAACTAACGGAACTTGGGATGCTGAAGGTACTTGGGGTATTGATAGCTATTATATCGATCCCGCACCAACCTCACCAACTGGTGGTGGTATGGGTTCAATTTGGCACTGGGCCAATGGAACTTTAACAATTACTTGGGATTCTAACACCAAAAAAATTACTGACTCATTGGTAATTAGCGAACCAATAATGGAAGAAGTTTATGGTATTTATGGCGCCTTTAATGGTTGGGCCATTGATGGAGAAAATGCCTTTTTACTAGAAGATATTGATAATGATGGCAGATATGTTGGGGAAATTAAATTTGATGAAGAAATCACTTCTGATTTTGGTTTTGTCGTTGATAAACTTTGGTTTGATGATCAATGGGGACAAAGATGGGGAGCAAATACTCAATATAAATTAGATGGGACTGCTGCGGGAATGGGTGACTCTACTACTTTAACCTTAGAAGCAGGCAAATATTTATTTGTCTATGATGCCGCAACCAAGATTACCACTCATATGAAAATAGTTGATGGCGCAACTTATAAATTTCCAGTACCAAGATTATATGGCGAATTTAATACTTGGGCTTTTAAAGGAGTCGGCACCCATTATTTTAGTGAAAAAGATCAAGATGGAGTACACTTTTTTGAATTAGAATTAGAAAACGCCCTAACTTCAGACTTTACAGTCTTGTTGTCGCAACAATACTATGAGGCCTATTCAGTATGGGGGGCCGGTGAACAATACAAATTAGATGGTAAAGCTGCAGGCATGGGAAATGCTACTACTTTAACCTTAGAACCAGGTAAATATTTATTCGCTTATAATTCGATCACCCATGTTACAACTTATATGAAGTTTGAAAATGAAGCCGAATATAGATTTATCAATCCAAGAATCTATGGCGAATTTAATAGCTGGGCAATTGAAGGTGAAGATGCACTTGTTTTAAGAGACATTGATCAAGATGGAAAATATGTAATTGAGTTAGAGTTTAGTGAAGAAGTAACCTCGGATTTTGGTGTTTTATATTCTAAAATGTTTTATGAAGGTGAAGGCTATGCTGTATGGGGTGCAGGCGAACAATACAAATTTAATGGTAAAGCGGCAGGAATGGGGGGAGTGACAACTTTAACTCTAGAACCTGGTCGATATTTATTTGTTCATGATACAATGACTAAGATTACTACTTATACAAAAATGGTTCAAGGAGCAACTTATGAGTTTCCATTACCAAGATTATATGGCGAATTTAATACTTGGGCTTTCAAAGGAGAAGGCGCTCAATATTTTAGTGAAAAAGATCAAGATGGAGTTCATTTCCTTGAATTAGAAGTCGAAAAAGCCTTAACTTCAGACTTTACGGTTATGTTGACTCAAATGTATTATGTGGGAGAAGGTTATGCCACATGGGGTGCAGGTGAACAATATAAATTAGACGGTGAAGCGGCAGGAATGGGAAACGCTAGTTCTTTAACCTTAGAACCAGGTAAATATTTATTCGCTTATAATTCGATCACCCATGT
>CAZRWC010000013.1:6419-23753 GCA_964603705.1 uncultured Acholeplasmataceae bacterium | reverse complement strand
TTTCATTAAATATCACTATTAAAACCACCTTTCTGTTATATTATATCATTTGTCGAATTAAATGTCGAATTAAATGTCGAATTAAATTCATCTACATATATGCGCATCAAAATACAGTTTAAACATGGAATATTTATATATTTAAAAAGATTCTCTTTGATTTTTTTTATTTATTAAGATAATCGTTAAATCGTAAGGTAATCGTTAAATTGTAGGATAATCGTTAAATTGTAAGGTAATCGTTAAATTGTAAGGTAATCATTAAATTGTTCTAACTATTTTAATAATTTCATCTTTAAACTAGTAAAATAAGATTAAAAATTAGCTTTTTCATTGATTTTTCGTTGTTTTTTAACTGTTTTTGACTAAAAACAATAAAAAAAGTCCAATACTTAAAGTATCAGACTAATGCTTTACTAATGGCGGAGCGGGAGGGATTTGAACCCTCGCGACCTGTTACAGTCCTAACGCGTTAGCAGTGCGCCCTCTTCGACCTCTTGAGTACCACTCCACTTTGGCGCTGATATAGCGCCTTTATATATTAACTTATTTTAAAATATTTGTCAATTAATTTTGGTCCTTAAGAAGTGTAAGTCCGACTTTACCACGTTCGCGGTCAATATTTAAAACATAAACGGTAACGATTTGTCCCACTTGTAGAACTTCACTTGGATGTTTAATATATCTTCTAACCATTTTCGAAATATGAACTAATCCATCTTCATGTAAACCAATATCGATAAACGCACCAAAGTCTACTACGTTTCTAACCGTTCCTTGAAGTTCTAAACCAATTGTCAAATCTTCTAATGATAAAATATTTGATTTTAAAATTGGTTGTGGAAATTCATCTCTTGGGTCCCTTTGTGGTGCGATAAAAGCATCAATTATATCATTTAAAGTATATAGGTCAATCGTTAATTCGTTAGATAAGGCTTGACGGTCAACATCTTTAAAGATTAATTCCACTTCTTCTTTTCCAAACATTTCTGGCTTAATTTCGAACTTATCCATGATCAATCTAGCTTTGTTGTAGCTTTCAGGGTGAATTGCCGTTGAATCAAGCGGTTCTTTTCCGTTTTGAATTCTTAAGAAACCGACTGCTTGCTCAAAAGTTTTTTCTCCTAAATATGGAACGTCTTTTAATTGATCTCTTGTAGTAAATACCCCAATTTTTTCCCTTCTTTTGATAATCTCATCAGCTTGGCGATTACCTAGTCCAGAAACTCTAGTTAAAAGCGGTTGTGAGGCGGTATTTAAGTTTACACCAACACTGTTTACGGCTTTAGTAACTACAAAATCAAGCGATTCATTTAATTTTTTAGGTGAAACATCATGTTGATATTGACCAACACCAATGGCCTTTGGATCTATTTTTACTAATTCGGCTAATGGATCTTGAACTCTTCTGGCAATTGAGGCAGCGCTTCTTTGCTCAACTGATAAATTAGGAAATTCTTTTCTTGCTAAATCTGATGCTGAATAAACAGAGGCGCCCGCTTCATTAACGATTACATATTTAACCGGCATTTTAGTTTCTTTAATTAAATTAGCAATAAACTGCTCGTTTTCTCTTGAAGCTGTCCCATTACCGATAGCGATTAGTTGAACTTTATGTTTAGCAACCAAATAACGAACTTTTTTCTTAGCTTCAGCTTCGCCATTTTCACCTAATAAAGGGAAAATTATGTCTATTTCCAAAACTTTACCGGTTGCATCAATCACCGCTAATTTAGAACCAGTTCTAAATGCCGGGTCAACCCCTAAGATGATTTGCCCCTTTAAAGGTGGTTGTAGTAAAAGATTTTGTAAGTTTTCTGAAAAGACTTCGATTGATTGATCTTCAGCAACTTCTTTTAAATCGGCTCTTATTTCTCTTTCAATACTCGGATAAATTAAACGGTTAAGCGAGTCTTCAATTGCATCTTCAATATAGTTTACAACGGTTGAATTAGTGTTTATGATAACTTTTTTATCTAGATAACCCAACATAAAATCTTTATCAGTATCAAGTTTAACCGTAAGTATTTTTTCCACTTCAGCGCGATTAATCGCTAAAATACGATGTGGTTTAATTTTATTGATTGGCTCTTGATAATCATAGTAATTTTTATAAACTTCTTTTTCATCAACAGCACTTTTTCTTTTAGTTGTAATTATTTGACCGTGATCAAATAATTCTTTTCGAAGCGCTTTACGATATTCAGCATTATCACTAATTACTTCAGCGATAATAAACTTAGCTCCTTCAATTGCATCTTCAATTGATAAAACTTGATCATTTAAATATTTTTTAGCTTCTTCTTCAACTGATGTGTTTGGAAAAGTTAACATCCACTTTGATAACGGTTCTAAGCCTTTGGCAATCGCTTCGGTTGCTTTGGTTTTCTTTTTTTCTTTATATGGACGATATAAGTCTTCAACTTCAACTAATTTAGTCGCGTTTAAAATTTCTTGTCTTAACTCCTCAGTTAACATGCCTTTTTCATCAATTAAACGAATCACATCTTCCTTGCGATTAAAAAGGTTGGTTTGGTAAGTCCAGGTTTTATGAATTTCGTTGATTATTTCTTCATCTAACCCTCCGGTGGCTTCTTTACGATAACGAGCAATAAACGGTATAGTATTGCCTTCATCAAGTAGTGATAAGACCGTTTCAACTTGTTTGTCTTTGACTTTTAAAGCGATTGTAATTTCTTTAATTATTTGTACATTCATACTAATAAAACTTCCTTTCAAAACAAAAAAGGCTAAGCCTTATTTTGCTAATTCTTGATTTATAAGTGCTAAATCTGTAATAAATTCTGGTATCGAAGGATTTTCTAAGTTTAATTTAGCGATTAGTGGTGCCTCTAAATTCTTTTCTTGTTTTAAAAGTGCTGCTAACGGTCCTTCTTGATCAGTTAAAACTGCTTGATTGTTTTTAAGATTAAAAATAACTAAACCTAGGTGTTCATGAGGTCTTTCATAAAACGAAAGGACTAGAGTTTCTAATTCTTTAGTTAAATTATCTCCATCATAAAACAAAATCATATATTCTTGTTTAATTAATTGATCATATGCTTTTGGATTAGAAACTGTTAGTTCAGGTATATCAGGATAAACAGGTTCTGGATTTGGATTTTCTTCAGATGGGCTCGGTTGAAGCGGCAACATAATATTTAATTGTGAAAGGGTTAGGGCTGGCACATCTTTAAAAGGATCTTCTTTGCTATTTTCGCGATCAGCTATAATCGAACTTATTATTAAAGCCAATGCTAATGCCACTATCATCATAATAATCACACCTGTCCCAATTCCTAAGACATATTTCATTACCTTGGATTCTTCAGGATTTTTAGAGGTTGATTTTGGCTTTTGTTTAGTTGGCAAAATATTTTTTTCTTTTTGAGTTTGTTTATCTTTTTTCATTGTTTCATCTCCGTAATCTTATTTATTATACAAAATATTTAATTAATATGCAATTTATAGTTATGAAGTTAATGGGGGTTTTTCATTGACTCTTCAAAGTCACTTCTAATTTCTTTGATCTTTAAAAAGCGATGATTTAGGCCCGATTTAGAAATAGTGGTTTGATATTTTTCAAAATATCTCTCTTCTAATTCCGATAGTGCAGCGGTTGGAAATTCCTTTCTAAGTTCAACCACTTCCATCAAGCGGCGATTAAAAGTATCTTTTCCTAAGCATCTTTCGATAAAATAAATGTCATCAAGCTGCTTTCTTGCGGCATCTTGTGCTTTTTTTTCATTGGCTAATTCGCAATTTATTACTCTATTAATCGAATTATTAAAGTCTCTTTTTATTCTTATGTCTTCATAATCAAATAAAGAATTTTGGGCTTCGGTTAATTTTAAAAAATCGCTAATCTTTTCTGCTTCTTTTAAATAAACAATATATCCTTTTCTTCTTTTGGTAATTTTAGCGTTAAAATCAAAGTTGTTCATTAGATTTTGAATAAAAATAGCTTCATTGGGGTTATCCGAATAAATTTCTAGATGATATTCGGCAGTATGTGGTGAGTTAATCGAACCGGCCGCTAAAAAAGCACCTCTTAAATATGCGCTTTTTTGTTTATCGGTTTTCGTCAAATTAATTTTAGCATCATCATTATCATCTTTAAGGCCGTGTTCAGTTAAGATTTTATCAATTTGTGAAGTGATAGTAATAGTAATTTGCTTTTGTTTTTTTAATTTTTTTTCTTGTTCAATTAACAGTTTAGTATCGGCTGGATATAAAACTTTTAACATCTTAAAAAAGCGAATTGCAACTGTAGGATTTTTAGTTTTAAAATTAATGCTTTTAATGCTTTCGTCGGTTGCAATTTCGGAGTTCAAATGTAAAAAAGCCGACATTTCCGCCAAAAACTCAGGTATTTCGGCTGGAATAGTTGTTAATTCTTCTTTTACTTTTTTTGAAAAACTCATTCTAACAACCCTTTAAATATTTTAATACTCCTTGACTTGCAATTGCGCCATCTCCCGTGGCAGTAACGATTTGTCTAATTTCTTTTTCCCTAACATCGCCAGCAGCAAATATGCCTGGAATGTTGGTTTGAAGTGCTTCATCGGTAACTATATAACCATATTTATTAGTAATACCTAAATGACTAATTATTTCACTACTTGGTATTAAGCCAATATATTCAAAAACACCGTCAGTTTTAATTAAAATTTCTTGGTTATTTGGTTTTTTTATTTTAACGTGTGTTAACTCCTCATTACCAATAAACTCTGTTACAACCGCTTCAAAATGATAATCAATATTATTAAATTTTTTTAGATTATCGATTGCCGCTTGTGCAGCAGTAAAATCTTTTAAGTTTTGAACAAAAGTAACTTTATTGGCAATACTTGCTAAAAAAGCACCTTCTTCAACGGCACTATTTCCGCCGCCGATTACCACAACATCTTTTCCTTTGTAAAATGGGCCATCACAAATAGCACACCAACTAATGCCACGCATCGAAAATTTATCTTCACCTAATACCCCTAAATTTCTAGGTACTACTCCATTTGCTAAAATTAAAGCTTTAGCACTTAAAACTCTTTCATCATCTAATGTCACATATTTAAAATTGTCTTTTACTTCTACTTTAACAACTTCATTAAATTCGGTTTCAATTTCTAATTCCATCACATGATTAAACATGTTTAATGATAAATCTGGTCCGGTAATCGGCATAAAACCAGGATAATTTTCTACTTCTTTAGTACTTACTACTTGACCACCTGGTGCGCCTTTTTCAACTAAAAGAACTTTTAAATTCGATCTTTTAGCATAAATTGCCGCCGTCATTCCAGCCGGTCCTGCTCCGATTACTATTACATCATACATATATGTTTCCTCCTTATATTAATTTTAAAATTTCTTCAATATTGTCAACCATAAAATCTGGTTCAGCCGCTAATAATTTGTCTCTTCTAAGCGAGTAGTTAACACCAACTACCATAATTTCAATTCTTTTGGCAGCTTCAACATCGTTTTCATGATCACCAACATAAATTACTTCGCTTGATCTTAAATTAAAAATATCAAGCGCTTTTTCTAATGATGCTGGATGTGGTTTATGTTCGATAACATCTTCAAAACCAATAATCAAATCAACATAATCCATCAATTTATTTTGTTCAAGGCCAAGTTGGGCTGCTTTAGTACTTTTAGATGTGACAATTCCAATTTTTATATTTAATTCTTTTAACCTTCTAAAGGTTTGTCTAACCCCAGGATAAGCTTGGTCTTTTCTTTGTGTTATTTCGGCATTTTCTCGATATGTTAAAACCGCTTCTTCAATTAGTTTTTCATCATCGCTATATTTAGCAAAGGTTTGATAAAGTGTTGGTCCTATAAAATCGATTTTGTCTTCTTTAGTTAATTCGATATCAGGAAAATGTTTTGCAAAAGTTATTTCATAACGTTTGATAATTTTTTTAGCTGAATTAAGTATTGTGCCATCAAGATCAAATAAAACAGCTTTTGTATTACCGGTTTTTTCTTTAACTAATTGTTCTCGTTTAACATCTTCTCTTGATGCATCATAATAATACGGCAAATTTTTTAGGACCGGTAAAGTATACTTAAAGATTAATAATATTAATCCTCCACCAAACAATAAAACTAAAGATAATAAAATATTAGCTCTAACTCCTTCAAAACCGCCAATATAAAGCGGATCTGTTCGCATCGGTTCGATAACTAAACCTCTCATCAAGCCATACCACATCAAATAGATTGCCAAAGTATCGCCTACTTTTAACACTTTAAATCGTCTTAAAATTAAGAAAGCAATTAAAGCAATAAAATTTAACACACTTTCATATAAAAAGGTGGGATGATAATAATTTAGACCTTCGGGTCCGTGAATATACATCTGTTCCCTAATAAATTTGGGTAAAACTTTAAAGACAACGCTAGTTGTTTGTAAAACTCCCCCATGTGCTTCTTGATTAAAAAAGTTACCCCAACGGCCCACTATTTGGCCAATCAAAAATCCTAAAACCAAAAGGTCAGCCACCGCCCAAAAGTTAACTTTTTTAACTTTACAAAAAACTATCGTTCCTATAAAAGCTACTATAATGGCTCCATGGATTGCTAATCCGCCATTAGTAAAATTTAAAACATCGATAATACTATGATAATTAGCAGCCTTATTAGGATCGAACAAAACATAATAAAGTCTAGCTCCTAATATAGAAAGGGGGACAATTATTAATAGTCCATCATATAAAGATGACTTAGAAAGTCCTATCTTTCTAGATTCATATAAACCCATTATTGCCGCAAAAACGATACCGGTTAAAATAAAGATCGCATACCAAGCAATTTCAAAAGAGCCGATCTTAATTGCTCTTGCTGAATAAGGCGGCGTGCTAAAGCCTTTTGTCGCAATAATGATTAATAAAAATACCCCAATAATCATCAATAGCGCAGCTGGAAATTCACGGTTTTCATTTATAAAATCAAAAAACTTATTACTCTTTTTAAATTTAGTTTCATTTTTCATGATTTTCATGTCCTTCTCGGGATTGTTTTGAAACGGCTTTAGTAAAATTTAAGGCCGCATTGTGTCCCAAACTCTTTAATTTTTGATTCATCGCCGCGCTTTCAACTAAAGTCGCAACGTTTCTACCAGGTAAAACAGGAATGGTAATTTTTGGTATTTCAGTATTAAAATAAACTACTGTTTCATTTGATAAACCAATTCTGTCATATTCTTTATCATCGCGCCAACGTTCTAACTCAACAACGATACTAACTCTTTTGCTTTCGCGATAGGCACCTGTTCCAAACATAGAAATCACATCGACAATCCCAATTCCCCTAATTTCCAAATATCTTCTTAATATACTAGGAGCAGTTCCAATTAAGTTGCCGACTGTTGATTGATATATTTCAACCAAATCGTCACTAACTAAAATATGACCTCTTTTGATTAATTCTAGCGCGGTTTCGCTTTTTCCGATTCCGCTTCGTCCAATTATTAAAGTACCCATCCCGTAAATATCGACAAAAACACCATGAACACCAATTCTTTCCGCTAATTGTTTGTGAAGATAAAAATATAATTGGCTATTTAAAGGGGTTGTATTTAACTCGCTTCTTAAAATAGGAATTTCAAATTCTTCTCCTATTTCTTTAAATATCTCAATTACAACTTCAACTTCTTTATTTTGAGGAAATATAATTGCTGGCGGTTTATATGACATAAATTTGCGAAGTCGTTCTCTTTTTAATTCGTCTGAAAAAGAATTTAAAAATCTAGATTCTTTAACTCCAATCAAGACTAGTCTTTCGGCATCGATGTAGTCGAAAACTCCAGCCATCTCAAGACCCGGCCTGCTAATCATTTCGACTTTTACTTCTTTATCAAGCCCTTTTTCGCCTGCTAATACTTCCAAGCCCATTTCGGCAGTTAGTTGTCGAATTTTGATTCCCTTTTTATTCATGGCGCTCACTCCCTTTGTTTTTTTTATAAATAAACAATTTTATATAAACAAATTTAATAAAAACTAATCTAATTATCATAAACAAGCTAGCTATCAACATAATTGAAATAGCACTTTTGAATTTTACATCTGGCAAAAAACTTAAACTATAAAAAATTAACAAATTAATTGGATACATAAAAATCCCCATACTCTCATTAATTAATTTATAGCTAGTTTTATAAAAAATAAATTTCACAATAAATTCAATAACCGTAAAAACCAAAAACATAATTAAAGCGCTTAAAAAATTTAATCTGATTAAATCGTTTTTAATAATTAAGAAAAATCCAATTGTTACAAAACCAATAAAAACATTAATTAAGATTGCAATTAAGCTGCTAATAATTAAATTGGTATGATAAAAATAGCCGAAAAAAGTTAAAAAGTGTTTTTTTAAATCAACGATTTTTTTCTGTGTTTCTTTATCTTCTATTTTTTTCAAACCAATCTCCTCATTGATTATTATAACATAATAATAAAATATGGAACGCTGAAAAACTCAAACCAAAGAGATCGTATAAAAAACTAAATTTTTGGTTATTTGTTTAAAACTTTTAATAAATACTTTCCGGTATAGCTTCTAGAGTTTTTTGAAACTTCCTCTGGTGTTCCTAAAGCAATTACTTCTCCACCCTTATCGCCGCCATCTGGACCTAAATCTATAATATAATCGGCTGATTTAATTACATCTAAATTGTGTTCAATTACAACCATAGTTGCCCCTGAATCGACCATCGATTGTAAAACTTTAATTAGTTTTTTCACATCATCAGAATGTAGTCCTGTTGTTGGTTCATCTAAAATAAAGATTGTTCGATTAGTAATTTTCTTTTGAAGTTCGCTAGCTAATTTAATTCTTTGAGCTTCTCCACCAGATAATGTCACCGATGATTGTCCTAACTTGATATATGATAAACCGACATCTTGAAGGGTTTTAAGTTGATGATATATTTTAGGGTGGTTTTCAAAAAAAACAACCCCTTCTTCAACTGTCATCTCTAAGATATCTGAAATTGATTTACCGCGATATTTGATTTGCAGCGTTTCGCGGTTATATCGTGCACCCTGACATGACTCACATTTTACATATACGTCTGGTAAAAAGTGCATAGTAATTTTTTTAACGCCATCACCGCGACATGTTTCACATCGTCCGCCCTTAACATTAAAAGAAAACCTACCTTTATTATAGCCTCTGGCTAACGATTCTTTAGTTTTTGAAAAGACATCTCTAATTCCATCAAAAACCCCTGTATAGGTTGCTGGATTACTCCTTGGTGTTCTTCCAATTGGGTCTTGTGAAATTTCAACAACTTTATCGATTAACCCATGATCGTCAATACTTTTATGTTTACCGGGTATTTCGGTTTTCTTATAATATTTTTCTTTTAAACCTTTTAATAATATTTCATTAACTAACGTTGATTTACCACTTCCACTTACGCCACTAACTACCGTTAATAAACCAATCGGTATATTAACATCGATTTCTTTTAAATTGTTTTCACAAGCACCTTTTACTTCAATAAATGAGTTGTTGGGATTTCTTCTACTTTTTGGAACATCAATTTTTTTAATTCCCTTTAAATATTGTCCCGTTAAGCTATTAGGATTATCCATCACTTCTTTAGGACTTCCCTTGGCAACAACATAACCACCGGACTCTCCCGCTCCTGGGCCTATATCAACTAAATAATCGGCATTTAACATCGTCTCTTCATCATGTTCAACAACAATTAACGTATTGCCTAAATCCCGCATATTTTTTAAGGTGTTGATTAGTTTTTCGTTATCTTTTTGATGAAGACCAATTGATGGTTCATCTAAAACATATAATACTCCGCTTAAACTAGTTCCTACTTGGGTGGCTAGTCTAATTCTTTGGGCTTCTCCACCAGATAAGGTTCCACCTTTTCTGGCTAAAGTTAAATAACCTAGTCCAACGTTTTCTAAAAATTTAAGTCTTGATTTTATTTCAACGATTGCTAACTCAGAAATATTTTTATCAACTTCACTTAATTCTAATTCATTAAAAAACTCACTAATTTTCTCAACTGTTAAAACTGTTAATTCATAAATATTTTTATTACCAATTTTCACCGAAAGCGCCGCTTTATTTAATCTCGCTCCATAACACTCTTGACAAGTTTGTTCACGCATAAAGCCTTCTATCCACTCTCTTATCCATTCACTTTGGGTTTCAATATAACGTCTTTGTAAATTGTTAACTATTCCTTCATAATGTCTTTTTTTATTATGAACGTTGCCATAAGCAGACGTTAATAAAAAATCTATTTTATCTGGTGAACCATATAAAAAATAATTGATTTCTTTTTCGCTTAATTCACCTACGGTCTTATTTAAATTCACATTATAAAAATTAGCGACTTGTTCAATTTCTTTTAAATTTAAAGATTCATCATGAGCGTTTTTATAGGGGACAAGCCCGCCGTTTAATAATTTCTTTTCACGATCGATTACCAATTCCGGATCAATTAACATCTTAACTCCCAAACCATTACAATTAGGACAAGCACCAAGTGGCGTGTTAAATGAAAATAATCTAGGTTCTAAATCTGGAACTTCAAAATTATCTTCTGGGGTTGTATAATGTTCATTAAAAAAATAAGTTTTCTCATCGGTTTTAATTTCTACTCTTCCATTAGAAAGATTTGTTGCTAATTCAAGAGATTCGTATAATCTAGATTCAATTTCTGGCTTATTTATTAACCTATCAACAATTATTCCAATTGAATAAGTTGTTTTTAAATCCATTTTAGGTAATTCTTCTAAGTAATATTCGTTACCATTAATCATCACGCGGCTAAACCCGTCTTTTAAATATTTTTCTAAAACTTTTTTATGGTTTCCTGCCTGATTTTTAATAATTGGAGCAATTATAACAAATTTCGTTCCCTCTTTAAAATTCAAAATTGTATCAGTCATTTCCAAAATAGTATGTTTTTTTAAAGCTTCGCCAGTAAAAGGATTATAAGGTGTTCCAATTTTTGAATATAACAATCTAAAATAATCATAAATTTCAGTAATTGTCCCCACAGTTGAGCGGGGATTGTTTGAAGTTGATTTTTGGTCAATTGAAATTGACGGCGATAAGCCATCAATTCGATCAACCTTTGGTTTTTCAAAACTGCCTAAAAATTGTCTAGCATAAGCGCTAAGAGATTCAACATATCTTCTACGACCTTCTTGATATAAAGTATCAAAAGCTAGACTAGATTTTCCGCTTCCAGAAATTCCTGTCATGACAATTAAACTGTTTTTCGGTAAAGTGATATCAATGTTTTTTAAATTGTTTTCACGTGCGCCATAAATTTTAATTACATCATTTTTCATTATTTAGTAACTCCATAAATTCGTCTTCATTTATCACTTTAATTTTTAACTCTAATGCTTTGGTTAATTTTGAGCCAGCATCTTCTCCTGCTAAAACATAATCAGTTTTTAAACTGACTGAAGAAATTACTTTTCCGCCGTGTTGCTCAATCATTTCTTTGGCTTGGTCTCTAGTAAATTTATTTAATTTACCCGTTAAAACAAAAGTTAGCCCTTGAATATCACTTTCTTTTAATTTAATAATCTCACTTCTTAAATTAAAACCATTTTCTTTAAAATAGTTGATTAATTTAAGATTTTTCTCATCTTTAAAATAATCTATAATGCTATCAGCGATCGCTTCTCCAACATCAAATATAGTTAAAAAGTCTTCCCTTTTAGCATCGATGATGGCATCAATCGATTTAAAGTGATTAACAATTGTTTTGGAAACGGTTGCCCCAACATTTTTAATTCCTAGCCCGAAAAAAAGTTTCTCAAATGCAACATTTTTAGAGTTTTCGATAGCTTGTAAAAGTTTATCGATAGATTTAGTCCCATATCCGGGAATAATAATTAAATCATCATAGTGGTTTTTCAATTCATAGATATCAATAATGTCATTTAAAAGGCCTTCTTTATGAAGTGTTTCAACGGTTTTTTCACCTAAAGTGTCGATATTTAAAGCTCCCCTTGAAGCAAAATGAACTAAACTATAAATATTTCTAGAGGGACAATTTAAATTAGGACAATAATAGTCAGCCTCATTTTCATTTCTAACAATTGGGGTTTGGCAAACCGGACAATCTTTAATCATTTCAAATGCTTTTTGATTTTCTCTTTTATCTAAATTAACCTTAATAATTTTAGGAATAATTTCTCCAGCTTTATGTATATAAACATAATCGTTTATTCTAATATCGTTATTGACAATAAAGTCTTCGTTATGAAGTGTTGCACGCGCAACAATACTGCCTGAAATTAAAACCGGTTCTAAAACAGCTACTGGTGTAATCGTACCAGTTCTTCCAACTTGGAAAATAATATCATTGATTTTAGTTTCTTGAAATTCCGGTTTAAATTTAAAGGCTGTTGCCCATTTTGGAGCTTTAGCGGTCATTCCAAGTTGATCATAAAGCGCTAATTCGTTAACCTTAATAACAACCCCATCGGTTGGATAACCCAAATTATTTTTAAGTTTTTCATAATAATCTATTTTAACAACCAATTCATCAAATGTTTTACTTAAACCATAATATTCATTGATTTTAAATCCTAGATCTTTTAAAAATAATAAAATCTCTGACTGGGTAGTTAAGCCATATTCTTGGGGATTTATTAAGGTATAGATGAAATTATCTAAGTTTCTACTAGCGACAATTTTTGAATCTAGTTGCCTAATTGAACCAGCTGCTGCGTTTCTAGGATTGGCAAATAACGCTTCACCTTTTGCTGATCTTGCTTCATTTAATTTCATAAAGCTTTTAGTCGGCATAAAAACTTCACCCCTAACAAAAACATTTAAGGGTTTAGTTAGTTTTAATGGAACTGATTTAATCGTTTTAATGTTTTCAGTAACATCTTCCCCTACTAAGCCATCTCCTCTAGTTGAAGCCCTTTTAAAGAAACCATTTTCATATTCTAAGTTAATTGCTAATCCATCAATTTTTAATTCGGTTGAAAGACTAAAATTAGGTTCGATTTCATAAATTTTTTGATAGAAGTTTTTAAGTTCATCTAAATTAAATACATTTGACAAACTCATCATTGGTATTTGATGATTTACTTTTTGAAAATAATCTAAAACGATTCCACCTATTTTGTTAGTTGGAGAGTCTACTTTTTTATAGATTGGATATTTATTTTCAAGTTCAACTAGTTCTTTTAAAAACATATCATATTCATAATCCGATAAAACCGGATTATCAAGTGTATGATATTCATAATTTGCTTTATTTATTATTGCAGTTAATTCTTCAATTCTTTTTAATATATCCATCTAAATCACCACATATATTATACCATATTACGATGGGTTCTTTTGAATTACTGCACCACTTTCTTTAATAAATTTTGAAGGTTTATAGTGAACAAAATTATGATTATATTTAATACATGTCATAATCAAAGTTTCTTTGGCTCTAGTCATGCCTACAAAAAACAAACGCCTTTCTTCTTCTAGTTCTTGAATTCTATTTTCTTGATTACTTGGAAGCAAGCCCATTTCTAACCCTAAAATAATAACTATTTTAAATTCTAATCCTTTTGCTTGATGTAAGGTAGTTATAGTGATTTCATTATCAGGATTGCTAATTGCTAAATAAGTCTTTTTAAATTCCTTTTTAAAATATAAAGCGCGTTCATGATTACGATATAAAACGGCAATTTCTTTTTTAGGAATTAAAAGTCTTAACTGCTTTTTAATTAAACTTATAATATATTTTGCTTCAGCTTCTTCATTTTTAAAAATATAGGCTCGCGGATTTTCATTTATTATATTAGTGCCAATTAGTTTTTTATCGACTCTTTTAAGATTATATGATATCAATTTATTAGCCGCTCTTATGATATTTTCACTTGA
Source organism: uncultured Acholeplasmataceae bacterium (assembly GCA_964603705.1). Taxonomy (GTDB): domain Bacteria; phylum Bacillota_I; class Bacilli_A; order Acholeplasmatales; family Acholeplasmataceae; genus CAZRWC01. The sequence continues at coordinate 9,854 of CAZRWC010000013.1, read as the reverse complement.
GCGATAGTTGGTTGAAAGTTTGTAAATTTTGGCATCAAAGTCTTTAATATATTTTTCAATGATATTGGAGCTTGCACCACGAAAACGATAAATTGATTGATCAGGGTCGCCAACAGCAAAAACCTTTGTTTTTTGACCGATTAAGCGTTTTAGAACTTCATATTGGAGGTTATTAGTATCTTGAAACTCATCAATAAAAATGAAATCAAATGCGTTTTTGAATTGGTCGTTTCTGGTTTTATTTAAAAATAATAATAACAAATCATCAAAGTCAATTTGTTTATTTAAAGACAAATATTTTTGATACTCATAATAAACAATCGGCGGTCTTTTCTTTTTTAAACTGTTTTTGTAGTTAGATATTTTTAATATCTCTAGCTTATCAAACGGTAGCTTTTCTGGCTCTTCTATCTCTATTTTGATTCCTAGTTTTTCTAATTCATGATAACAAAGCCCATGAAAAGTATAGACTAAAACATTTTCGTTTTTTAATCTAATTTTTAACTCTTCCGCTGCTTTAACCGTAAAAGTAATTGCTAAAACTTTTGCTGGGTTGACAGCTTTTTCTAAAAGTAGATTAATTTTTTCAATAATTGTCCTTGTTTTTCCGGTTCCAGCCCCCGCATACAAAAAAAGGAAGGGACAATCGCTATTAACCGCTTCCTTTTGTTCTTGGTTTAATTCCATTTTTACCACCCTATTTATATTAATAATTAAATTAGGTTTTTACTTTAATTAGAGTCATTAGGTTTAATATGAAGGGCAGGATGTCCGATGATAACTTTTTTGATACCAAATTCCTGTTTAAAGGCGATCGTAACAATTTCAGGTTCAATTGCTACAATAATGCCTTGGCCAAATATGTCGTGAAATACCTTATCACCTAAATTATAAGATAAATCTAAATCATCAGCTATTTTTATCAATCCATCTTGATTGATTATTTTAATATCTTTTGTTTCGTCAAAAAACCTTGATGAAATGGTAATTTGTCTATTGCCATAAATATATCTGGTTTTGGCTCTTAATAAATAAAGTTTTTCTTTAGCTCTAGTAATTCCAACATAAGCAATTCGTCTTTCTTCTTCTAATTCTTGAATCGAATCCATCGACATCTTTGAGGGAAAGACACCTTCTTCCATCGCTACCATAAAAACCGCCTTAAATTCCAAACCTTTAACTTGGTGGTAAGTCGACAAAATTACTGAGTCTTCTACCATTTCATTTTTATCTTGATCAGTCATTAGTGAGATTTCATCTAAAATGGAAAGCAGTTTGGTTTTAGCGCTTCCTTCATAATAGTAGTCACCGCGATAAAGAATTGCTTTTAATTCCATAACGTTTCTTAGTCTGTCTAATCCTTCTTCACCATCTAATTTTAAATATTCATCGTATTTGGTTAAAGAAATTATTTTATCTAATATTTCTGGTAACTTAGGGTTTTCATCAGCAAATGATTGTAGTGAGAAAATAATTTCTTTAAAATCGTTTAAATTGCTCATGGTTTGGCCACTAAGGTTTAGTTTAGAAATCGCTTCAAGGTTATTGATCTGATAATATTTCGCAATTTCTTCAATTTTTTCAATCGTTACAGGACCAATTTTTCTTTTTGGTACATTGACAATTCTTTTAAAATAAAAGTTATAATCACTTGAAATAGCTAATCGCAAATAGGCTAACATATCTTTTACTTCTCTTCTTTCAAAAAAAGAAATGCCCCCGTAAATAATATAAGAAATGCCCCGTCTAGCAAACACTTCTTCAAAAATACGGCCTAAATAATTAGAACGATATAAAACCGCAATATCTTTTAGTTGGTATTTAGCCTTTTTATATAAATCACTAATTTCATTGGCAACCCAAACCGCTTCATCAATATCGCGTTCAAAACTTCTAAAAACCGGGGCGTTTCCTTGACCTAACTCGCTTTTAAGGTTTTTTCCTTTATGACTTGGGTGGCGATCTAAATTGTGATTTATTAAACGATTAGCCTTTTCTAAAATTAAATTAGTAGAACGATAATTATCATCAAGGACAAGTACTTTAGCATTGTATTCTTTAATAAAAGCGTTATTGTTTTCATATCTAGCACCTCTAAAAGAATAAATAGATTGATCAGGGTCGCCAACAACAAAGATATTTTTTTGTTGATTTGTTAATAACTTTAAAATTTGATATTGAATTAAATCGGTATCTTGAAACTCATCAACCAATATATATTCAAATTGATTTTGATAGTAGGTTCTAATTTTAGGGTGTTTTTCTAGTATTTGTTTGGTATATAATAACAAATCATCAAAATCACAAAGATTATTATCAATTAGTTTTTGTTGGTATTTTGTTAAAATCGATTCTAGTTCTTCAGTCTTCACATAAAAACGGTATCTTCCAACTTTTAAACCAGTTATTTTTTCAAAAGTATCTTTAAAAGGAAATTCCTTATCATCATAGTTGTTTTCCTTTAAAACTTCTTTAACTAATTTTTTGGCATCATCTTCATCACAAACCGCAAATTCTTTGGTTAAACCATTTTCAAGAACTTCGATATTTTTTTTCAAAAACCTCAATCCAAAAGAGTGAAAAGTTGACATATATTTAAGTTTTAAATCGATGATTTCCTTACCGGCTTCTTGTAGCATATAAGATATGCGTTGTTTCATTTCGTTAGCCGCTTTATTAGTAAAAGTTAAGGTTAAGATATTATCAGGATTTACTCCAGCTTGAATTAGGTATACAACTCTAGTTGTTAGCGTTCTAGTTTTTCCTGTTCCTGCTCCAGCTACGACAAAAACCGGTCCATCAATCGAGAGGACCGCTTCTTTTTGTTGATCATTTAAATCTTTTAAGATGATTAGTTCCTTCATTATTTATATGAAGATTTTAAGGCAACCGTTTGATTAAAGATTAGGTTATCTTTTGTAGAATCAAAATCAGTCGAATAATAACCATCTCTAACAAATTGGAATTTATCTTCTGGTTTAACATCTTTTAAATAATTTTCAACATAGCCTTGATAAGTAATTAGGGAGTTTTGATTAAATCTAGCTAAATAATCACTTGATTCTTCATTATCATCTAGAAGATGGCCAAACTCTTTAAAGGTGGCGGGAATCGCTTTTGTTGCTTCAAGATAATGAATTGTTCCATTTGGTTTACGAGCTGTAAAATTGGTTCCACTTTTCGTTTCTTCATCATAAGTTGCTAATATTTCTTTAATAGTGCCATCCTTGTGATAAATTACTTCATTACATTTGATGAAGTAGGCATTCATTAATCTTACTTCACCGCCTAAATAAAGTCTTTTATATTTTCTGTTAGGTTTTTCAACTTCAAAGTCGCTTCTTTCAATATATAATTCTTTCCCAAAATAAATAGGACGAGTCTTTTCATGTAAATCAGGATTTAAAGGTGCTTCAATTTCTTCAACTAATCCTT
>CAZRWC010000013.1:0-6362 GCA_964603705.1 uncultured Acholeplasmataceae bacterium | reverse complement strand
ATAGTTAGTAATTATTACTTTTAGTGGTTCTCTTATAGCCATAACACGATCGACAAAAAGTTGTAAATCTTCCCTTACAAAGTGTTCCAACATATCTTGCGAAACCGAACCGTTAGTTTTTGATAAGCCTGAGGCTAAAATAAAGTTTCTAATTGCTGCTGGAGTAAAACCCCTTCTTCTTAAGCCCATTAAAGTTGGCATTCTAGGGTCATCCCAATCGCTTACTAACCCTTGTTCAACTAGTGATCTTAAGTATCTTTTTGACATAACTGTACTATCAAGATTAAGTCTTCCAAATTCGATTTGGCGTGGTATTTTAGGCATTTCGGTTTGTTCGACAAACCAATCGTATAATGGCCGATGATCTTCAAACTCTAAACTACAAAGTGAATGAGTTATACCTTCAATCGCATCTTCTAGCGGATGCGCATAATCATACATCGGATAAATGCACCATTTATCGCCCGTATTATGATGTGATTCATAACTAATTCGATAAATAACCGGGTCCCTCATATTCATATTTGGGCTAGCCATATCTATTTTAGCGCGAAGCGTTCTTTCGCCTTCTTTGTATAAACCGTTTTTCATGTTAGTAAATAATTCTAGGTTTTCTTCAATACTACGATTTTTATAAGGACTTTCCTTGCCTGGACGTGTAACTGTTCCGCGATATTCAGCAATTTCATCGGCCGAAAGATCGCAAACAAAAGCAACTCCTTTTTTTATTAAAAGGATAGCTCTTTGATACATTTCCTCAAAATAATCTGAAGCAAAATAAACCGCTTTAGGTACATAACCTAACCATTTTATATCATTTTGGATTGAATCAACAAAAACAGTTGATTCTTTTTCAGGATTAGTATCGTCAAAACGAAGGTTAGTATAACCATTAAAAAACTTCGCTAACTCAAAATTAATTACCACAGCTCTGGCGTGACCTATATGTAAAAAACCATTTGGTTCTGGTGGAAATCTTGTAATAATTTCGTGATGCTTTCCGCTTTGTAAATCATTTTCCATAATCGTTTTAATAAAGTTTGACTGATTTTTCATAATACCACTTCCTTATTATATTCATTATATAATAAATGTCGTTTTTTCTCAATCAAACATACTATATAAGTTATCATTTTTAAATCATCAATTTTTCTTGACAAACGGAAAAAAGATGTTAGTTTTTTACTCAACTAACATCTTATTATTAAAAAATTATTTTGCTTATTTATTTGGCATATGAAAACTTTTCTCTTTGATGATTAGGAATTTTTTTGGTTATACTAGTTCCAATCCAAAATATAATTCCCGCTAACATAGTAAACCCCAAATAGTAAATTATAATAAATGAAATTGGCCCCACTAGTGGCTGAACTAGTTCTAAAATTGAAATACCGTTTTCGTATTTTGGATTAATAAAAAACATATTAAAAGTTCCATCACCAATCCAATTATTGTGAATTGTATTTAATAATACTGCAATTAATAATAACACTAGAAAGACTATGGCTGAACCGAAAAAATCGCTAATTTTTCTTGTTTTGTAATTGGCTAATAATCCCATTCCCACAATCATTAAAACGCCATGATGAACCATCGTCTGAATGTTAATTCCTGTTGTTGTAATAAAAACAGTTGAGGGAAACATTATAACCGCCGTTCCTGAAAAAAACGAGTATGTTGCTAAAAAAACTATTAAAGCATTTCTTACCTTACCCGGTTTTAAGAAAGGAATAATCGGTGCAACATATAAAAATGCCGAACAAAATTGAAATGGAAAGGCATACCATTGATAGTCCCAATTAGCCCCATATGAGAAAATAATTTGTTTATATATTTCAAACACCCAAAGAATAATACTTGTAATAATTAAAATGCGATTAATTTGTTTATCGTTCATTTTCCGCATTTTAATAACCACTAAAACCGATAATAATAATATAATCGTTAGTGACAAATATTGAAACCAAGATGCTGAAAACGAACTATATATTTCAGGTTTTGGCATTTGATGATCCAAAAATTCTAATATTTTTTTCATTGCTTACCCCACGGTCAAATGGCGCATTATGATGTACCGATTTGACCACTAATTTATTTAACTAATTAAAAGTTTCTACTTGAAATATTTACGGTGAAACAACTAAAAATGTTACTGATTTTCCAACTGGTAGTTCTGCATCAATTAACAGCATTAATTGTGCAAGCAACAAGTTTTCTTGATTTGAAGTAAGTTCTGCTTTAATTACATCTAATGTATTTTTTAGATGGCTCGAATTAACTAATGATCGAGCTGCAAAAGCGATTAGTTCATCTTTAACAATAAGATTTGGTTCAACGACATTATTAATAGCATCTTTAATAACATTTTGAACTTCTAATATTAAATCGTTTGCATCTTGATCTTTTCCAGTGAAATCCATTTTAATATATCCGCTACTTACTGTCATTTGGCTAAAAACTAATTGGTCAGTTGAAAATTGATTGGCAAAGTCTGGAATAACCAATTCACCATCGCTTAAGATATCACTGTTGCCAAGTAAAGCTAAAATACCATCTAAATCTTGGGCTGATAAACTTGTTTCTCCAGCTGAAAGGTCACCTAACACAAAGACCAAATCATTATTGTTAACGGTTGGGGTTGCTTCCATTTTCAAAATAGTTTCGAAAGCTTCGCCTGGAGTGTCTTCAAAATACATTTTAAGTTTAATAGCAAAAAACAACTTATTGTTTAAAACTACCATAACCGGTGTTAAAGTTTCCATTACTAACATCTTGCTACCTAGCTCAATTGTTTTAGCGCCCATAACTTGATCTTTCATATAATAATCAATAATTTTATTAACTTCATTTTCAGTCAGTTGAATATAAAAGTTATCGGCTTGTTTTGCGTGTGCGGATAAAACTAAGTCTAGGCTCTTGTTTGCTAGCATTTGGTTTAATTGTTCCTCGGTTGTAATTCTTTCGGCTTCAGGAACTTGATAAAGTGAATCGTTGTCTTTCATTTTATTTAAATCTAAATCGATTTCTAAGCCTGTTTTCTTAAGACTTAAAGAAAGCAGCTCATTTTTTTCACTTAAATCAAACAAGGCTTTAAAAACATTTAAAGCGCTTGAGTCATCAGAAAGCATTCCAAGCAATTTATCTTTATAAATGCTTATTTCTAACTCATCTTGATTGAAATAGCCAAAGCTTTCGCCATTACTATCTTTGAAAAACTCGTTAATCTCGTTTGACACATCTACCCCACTTTTTTTCAAAAGCCTAGTAAAAAGGCCGCCTTTAGAAATTCCTATTTTTCCAAGTTTGATTTTTTCTATTGAAACCACTATCTCATTTTCAGGCGCCGCTTCTAAATCAAGTCCTAAATATAATCTAGCGGCTGACGGAAACCTAAAGCCTAAAAGCGAATCGATTCCTAAAGTAATAATTATTTGCTTATCAGCAAGCTCTACCCAAATACCCCTAATACCAAATTCATTTTGGTGACTTATGTATTTATAGTCATTAGAAGCGGTGTCGGTGCCTTGTAAATAATTAGGATTTTTTTCAAGTATTTTTTTATAGATAATCCCATTAAAATTACCTTGAGTAATACTTGCGTTAATAGATGTGGTTTGACCACTAAAATAATCATCAAATGAATTTGCTAATTCATCGACCAACACAATGTTTTGATTAGCATGAAATTCATCAGCTGGTGCTTGAGTATTATCACGCAGTAATACAAATGTTGCTACAACAATTACAATTGCTAGTATAATTACTCCAGCAATTAATCCAAAAATAAGTTTAAATAATTTTTTCATATACCTCTCCTAAATAGAGTATGCACCCAATAAATAGTTTGGTAGTGCACCATTTTTTTGATACAAATAATGTGCTGCAACCCCAATCATAACAGCGTTATCGGTTGTATAACGCATTTTTGGAATGAGTATTTCAACACCCAAAATTTCATCGACTATCCTTTTTCTTAATCCCATATTGGCAGACACTCCACCACCGATAATTAGTTGTTTAACTTTATATTTATTTAAAGCTGCTTTTGTTTTTTCTAATAAAACATCTAAAGCGGCTTCTTGAAAAGATGCTGCAATATCTTTTACTTCATAAACTTCATTTCTTTGATTCATATTGTGAACTAAATTTATGACTGAACTTTTTAAACCGGAAAAACTAAAATTTAAATTATCTTGATTGATAACTGGTCTTGGAAGTTTATAAATCGGCTCACCTTTGCGAGCTAATTGGTCAATAATCGGACCACCAGGATATGATAATCCTAATGTTCTTGCTACTTTATCATAGGCTTCACCAACTGCATCATCCATGGTTTGTCCAATGATTTCATAGTCTAGATGACCTTTTGCATAAATTAATTCTGTATGTCCCCCTGAAACAATTAAAACTAACGCTGGAAATTTTAAATCATGATCAATTGATGCGGCATACATATGACCTAATAAATGGTTTACGCCTAGTAAAGGGATTTCATTAGCATAAGCAAAAGCTGAGGCCGCATTAATTCCTACTAATAGCGATCCGATTAAACCAGGCCCTTCAGTTACTGCAACTAAATCAATTTCGCTAACCTTGATTTTCGCTTCATTAAGAGTTTTATCAAAGACTCTTGTCATATATTCTATATGATTTCTAGAAGCGATTTCTGGAACAACTCCGCCAAACGCTTTATGGATATCTACTTGTGATAAAACTACATCGGCTAAAACTTCTTTGCCATCTTTAACAATTGCAACTGCTGTTTCATCACAACTAGATTCAACCGCTAATATTATCATTTTTATCACTCTCCCATCTAAGTATTACTGCATCTTCATCAAAATAAGTATAATACTTTTCTCTAATTCCTATTTCAATAAAGCTATTTTTTTGATAAATTTTACGGGCAGCTAAATTCGAAACACGTGTTTCTAAAGTGATTGTCTTAATTTCATATTCTTTACATAAGTTTAAAAGATATTTTAATAGTTGATCACCATAACCTTTTTTCCGATAATTATCTTTGATAGTAAAAAAATATATTTCCGCTTCATCATTAACAACTTGACCAGATATATAACCAATTATTTCTTTTTCTATTTCATACACAAAATAAAATAATTGTTCATTCATTAAGTTGTTTTCTAAGTCTTTTCTCGTTAAGCCGGAATCGAAAGTTAAATTTTCTAAGTTTAAAATTTCAACTAAATCTTTAAATTTCGCTTTTCTGATCATAATTCCTTTCGGCCTCGGTTTTCCTTATATAATTAGGTATATAACTATGAACGTCATCAACGATTGTTGATTTTAATATTATTTTTTTCGCATCAACTAAATAGTTCTTTTCATCAAGCAATACTTTTCGACTTTCCAAAAAGTCTTTATCACTATAAAAATCATCTAATTGACCGATTTGTTCTGGAATAACTGTCGTTAAATTATCATAGGTTCCCATGAAAAATTGATTTCTTCTAGCATCAATTAAACCGGTTACTTTTTCTTGATAACCACTAGTTAGAAAAAAGGGACTTGCAACTTCTTTTAAAATGATATTTTTAGTATATGCCAACATCTTAGCAACCATTCCGGCTACTCTTAAACCGGTATAAGAACCGGGTCCGTTTCCAACTATTATTTCACTAATATTAGCAATTTTTAAATCATTTCTCTTTAAAAGTTGATCAATTTCATCAACTAAATATTTAGCGTGATCTCTTTTAGCAATCCTAATTTTTTTATCTATTAAATCAAGATCTAATGTAAGTCCAACATACATTACTTTTGTTGAACTATCTATTATAAGTCGATACATTGTAAAACCTCAATATATTTTTTACCGACTGGTAAAAACTCTAACTTTCTTTCGTTTTCTGATAATCTTGTAAATTTGATTAATAAATATTCTTTTGGTAATAGTTCTTTAACTTGGTAAGGCCATTCAATAACCGCAACACTATCATCATAGTATTCTTCTAAATCAAAATCATAACCGATTCCATCTAAGCGATATAAATCCAGATGAAAGAAAGGCCCATCTTTTCCTTCATATCCCTTCATAATTACAAAACTAGGGCTATTTACTTGTTCAGTAACTCCAAGCCCTTTAGCAAGCCCTTGTGTAAAAGTAGTTTTACCGGTAGCTAAATCGCCATCCAATAAAATGACTGAGTTTGGTTTAATATATTTAGCTAATTTATAGCCGATTTTTTGAGTTTCTAAATAACTGCCGGTTATTATTACCATTACTAATTTTTACCTAATAATTCCAACATCTTTTCTTTATAGTTTACTACTCCAGGTTGATTAAAAGGATTTACTCCTAATAAATAACCACTCATGGCACAAGCTTTTTCAAAAAAGTA
>CAZRWC010000012.1:0-24110 GCA_964603705.1 uncultured Acholeplasmataceae bacterium | reverse complement strand
ATACTAGAATATCTAAATACACCATACCAATTGATTGCGGTTGGGGATGGGCATAATGATATAGAATTAATTGAAATGGCAGACATTGGAATTGCTATGTCAAATACCAAATTTCCCGACTTAATAAAAAAAGCTCATCTTGTTGCGCCACATGTTGGCGAAGATGAACTTTATAATTTTTTTCTAGAAAATAGTTTTATTTAGTTTTTGCATATATTTTTTTTCAACTTAGCTTCTATCATTGGAATTATTTTAGCTGGAACATAACTAGAAATATCAGCGCCATGAGAAACTAATTCTTTAATAGAAGAAGAAGAAATGAAATGATTTCGAGAAGATGGAAACAAGATTAAAGTTTCAACTTTATCACTAAGATTGCGATTATAATAAAATAAAGCATACTCATGTTCATAATCAGTTAGTGTTCTAAGACCGCGAATCATAAATTTGATTTGGTTTTTTAAGCAATAATCTACGACTAATCCGTCAGTATAAGCAATAACTACATTAGGAATATCATTAGTAACTAATTTTATCATCTCTTTTCTTTCTTCAACGCTAAAATTAGTTTTTTTATTTAAACTATCTGCAATAAGAATATGAAGTTCATCAGCAAATTCTGCTGAGCGTTTAATTACATCAAGATGACCATAGGTTAGGGGATCAAATGTCCCAGGATAACAGACTTTATTCATAATTTTACCTCTATTCTAATAATTATGATAACATAAATTTGATTAAAAATAAATAATGGTGGTTAAATAAATGAAATTAGAACAAAAACAAATCAATTTTAGAACAATGTTTTATATTTGGGCTATGATATGGGGAGTTGCTTATGTATTGGATATGTTTTTTGCTAAGTATCCAATTTATCAATACGTTAAAATTATTGTTTTAGTTATTATCTTGGCTTTAGTAGTAAGCTATAAATATATTTCTAAAAATACTAATGTTTTAATGGTTTCAACTAAAATAGAAGAATTTATTAAATATTTTACCTATGCTATGCTTATCCCCTTTTTATTAACCATTGGAGTTGATTTTTTATTAAAAGGAGATTTATTACAACATAAAAATTTGATTAATTTAATTTTAGGGATAATTTTAATAATAATTTCAATCACAGGATTAATTCTTAATTATTTAACGATTAAGCTAACAAAAGACAACTAATCAATTATTTGTTACAATTATTGCAATAACCAAAAATTATTAATTCATGATGGGTATGTGTAAAATTATAGGCCTCTAATACATCTTTAAAATAATTAGCTATACAATTAACTTCTATCATTTGATGACATTTTTCACAGATCATATAGTGTATATGATCTTTTTTATTATAGTAATAATAACTCAAATTATCCAAATAAACTCTAGATATTATGCCATGAAATAAAAATAAATCAATTGAACGATATACAGTAGAAAGATTGATTGATTTATCAGTTAATTTTTGATGAATCATTTCAATCGTTAAGGGTTTGTTATTATTAGTTAAAACATTTAAAATTTCTTTTCTTTGTCTTGTTAGTTTAAACTTCATCTTAAATTTTCCTCACCTTTTTATAAATAAACGAAATAATCAAAACTAATAAATTTACAATCACGATAGTAGATCCGGTGGGGATATCTAGATAATATGAAATGTAAATTCCTATAAACATAGTTATAATTGAAACAACAATACCTAAGATAATAGTTTTATTAAAACTTAGCTTATATTGAGTCGAAATTAAACTTGGAAAAATAATCAAAGATGAAACTAATAAAGCGCCAACAGATTTAACCCCGATGACAATTAATACTGCAGTTAACATATATAATATATAGTTTAGTGTTTTATATTTTGTTTTTGAAATTTTTATAAATTCGTCATCATAAGTTATTTTATAAAGAGAACGGTAAAAAAATAAAACAAAAGAGCCAATTAATATCATTAATACTAAACTAATTAATATTTCCGTTAATTCAGATGTCAAAATAGAACCAACCATAACTGTTTCAATTGAAATATTAAAACCATCAAACAAACTAATTAAGATTAATCCAATTGAAAACGTTGCGGCAGAAATAACTGCAACGGCACTATCAGGCGATATATTAGTTTTTTCAATTAACAATCTAATTAATAATGAAGCGATCACAGTAATTATAATCGCCAGCCAAATTGGTTGATTGATTAGTAAAATACCAATAACGAAACCTAAAAAACTAGTATGAGCCAAACCATCAGCTATCATCGATTGCCCTTTTAAAACTAAAAAAGGACTTAATAAGGAAGCGCTAATTGAAATTAGTATTCCGACGATAAAAGCATTAATCATAAATTGATAACTAAAAATCTCAAACATGGCTATCATTATCTCCATAAGTGCTATGATAATCACAATAACTTCCTAGATACTTAATTTTTTGGTCTAAAAATATGACTTTGTGCTGGCAGCTTATACTGTTTAAATCAATATCGTGGGTAATATTGATAATTGTCATTCCCGCTTGATTTAGTTGATTAATTAAATTATAAAAAACTTTTCTAAACTCAGGATCTAAGGCAGAAGTTGGTTCATCTAAAATTAGTAGTTTTGGTTTAGAAATAATCGCTCTTATTAACATAACTCTTTGCCGCTGACCACCTGAAATATCGCCAATTTGTTTGTTATACAAATCAGAAATTTCCATTTTACTTAACCAATCTTTAATTAATTGTAATTGTTCGTTTTTAGGAAATAAATATTGCTCATTAAAACCGCTATAAATAACTTCTTTAACGGTAGTTGGAAATTGTTTTTTTGAGTTTATCAATTGAGGAAGATAACCTATTTCATCGGTTGAAACGTCAATTGATCCACTATCGAGTTTGACAATATTAAGAATGGTTTTTATTAAAGTTGTTTTGCCACTGCCATTAGGTCCTAAAATGTGAACGAATTCACCAGGTTCAATTTTAAAACTAATATCTTTTAAAACGGCTATTTTTTCAAAACTGACATTAACATTATTAGCATTAATCATTGTTATCCCAACTTTCTTTTAAATTATTAATATTGCGAGTTAATAAATCTAAATAACTTATATGGCTTTTATAATCATTTGCCGTAAGGTTGTGGTAGCCATGAAGTTCAAGAATCTTTAAATTTAGATTTTCAGATTTTAGTTCGTTTTGAATCGTCTTTGTAAATTTATCAGTCGTTAATTCAGGTATGAATAAATGACTAGGGCGAAGATTTTTAATTGCTTCAACTATTTTTACGATTTCTTTAGCCGTTATATCGTGATCTGGTCTAATGTCATCAACGATTGGTATTATATTAATTCCAAAAAAAGTTGCAAAAGCCGACATCGAATTATGACCAACATAAAAAATGGTTTTTAAATTTTTTGTTGCCAAATATCCCAAAAAATCATCAGATACTTGAATGATTTCATTTTTATAATTGGTAGCATTAGTTTCGTAATAAGTCTTATTATCAGGGTCGATTTTTATTATTTCTGACAAAATTAAATTAATAATTGTAACAAACGTTTCAGGTGAAGTCCAATAATGAGAATCTTCATGTCCATTATTTAAGTTATTATCAAGATGAGTGCTGATATTAAATTTATTACCAGTAGTCAAATTAATCTTTTGAGCCCAAGGTTCAATTAAATTACTAGTATAAAGGAAAAGTTTGGAATTGTTGATGTTTTTGATGGTTTTTGGAGTGGGTTCATAATTATGAATATCAATTTCTAAAGGAGTAACCAAACTTACACTCATTTTATTATCTACAATCTGATTTACAACATCGTATTGAAAAAACATAGTTGTAGTAATATCAAATTGTTTTGTCTCTTTTTGGCAACTAAACAAAAAAAACAGTAAAGAAAAAAAAGATAAAATTATAAGAATTCTTTTCATTAAATTAGTCTCCTTTCTAAATTTTCAAAATTATTATACAACAGTTGCGAATCATTTGCAATAGAATGTGATTTCATGGTTTAAATTTATTGCGAATTTTTTAAATCATGTTATAATAAAGTAGACAAAACGAGTGGGCCTGGAGTTCCACTCATTTTATTGAGGTGATATGGTGTTTGATGAATTAAAATCAAAAATAGAAGAAATACTTTCACGTTTGAAGTATAATTTATATTCTTTCAAAATTAAAAATGATTATGGAATATCTAAAATTATTGAAGTAACAATTGATGAACAAAATATTTCAACAGATACATTAGAAATAATTCACAACACAATCAGAAATGAATTAGATACGTTAATACCAGAGGATTATTATTTTGAAGTGTCTTCGGCCGGTGCTGAAAGACCAATCAAGAATCGCGAAGAGCTAATTAAGGCAATTGGCAAGTATATTTATTTAGTTTCGCCACAGTTTAAAGGTAATGCGACTTTATTAAATTACGAAAATGATATTTTAGAATTAAAAATTAAAATTAAAACAAATGTTAAAATTATAAAAATTAAATATGAAAATGCAAGCCAGATGCGCTATGCAGTAAAGGTGTGAAAAAATGAAAAGAAAAGATTTAACAAAAGATATCGATATAATAGCTGAACAATTACAAATTGATCGTTTGAGTGTAATTGAAGCTTTTAAAGATTCTTTAGAGTTTGGATGCAAAAAAGAACATGATGTAAAAAGTTGTCGAGTCGAAATTAATGAAGACAAAGCGGAATTAAATGTCTTTAAACAATATTTAGTTATTGACATTGAAAACATTAACTTTGAATATGACAAAAAATTTGACACAATCGATATTAAAGATGCGAAAAAAATTAAACCCCGTATCGAAATAGGCGACATTTTAGAAATTGAAATTAATCCTAACGAATTTGGTCCTACAGCAGCAGGTGGAACGAAAATACGTTTTAATGAAAGGCTTGCTAAAAGACAAAAAGAAATATTGTTTGAACGCTATAGAAACCTAGAAGGTGAAATTATTACGGCAACTGTTATTGGAGTTGAACAAATCACTTTAGAAGCTAACAAACAAACTAAAGGCGAAGAGGATACATCACAAGATCCACAAAAAAATTATCGTTTAGATATTGGACATGATTTAACGACTAAACTTGTTAGTAGAGAAGCTTTAATTAACGATAATTTCCAAGTTGGAGATCGTGTAAAAGTTTTAGTGACATCTACAACATCAGATAATAAAAAGATTACGGTTTATGTATCAAGAAAAAATCCTAAACTTGTTGAAAAACTTCTCGAAGCTACTGTACCAGAATTAAAAGATGGCACAATTGAAATTATGGGAATTGCAAGAGATCCAGGCGATCGCACTAAAATCGCATTAAAATCTAACAATCCACAAGTTGAAGCGATTGGAGCTTGCATTGGTGAAGCAGGTATTAGAATTAGAAGCGTTAAAAAAGAACTAAATGGTGAAAATATTGATTTGTTTAAATATTCAGATAATGAGCGAGAATTAATTGCAAACTCATTAAAACCAGCAGAAGTGATTGCAGTTACTCAAGTCAATCCAATTGAAAATAGTGCAACAGCAATTGTTAGAGATGACCAATTATCTTTAGCAATCGGAAAACAAGGGCAAAATGTTAGGTTAGCTGTTCAAACTATTAATTGGAAAATTGATATTAAATCGCAATCACAAGCTGAACAATTAGGTATTATCTTCCATCATGAAAAATAAAAAGATACCAATGCGAACTTGTGTCGTAACAAAAGAAATTAAACCCAAAAGAGATATGATTAGAATTGTTGCCGACAAAGAAAACAACGTTTCAGTCGATCATTATGGTAAAAAACCAGGTAGAGGTGCCTATTTAACTTTAAGTGAGGAAGTTATAATTCAAGCGATAAAAACAAATGCGCTAGAAAGAAAGTTAAATGTTAAAATACCAGAATCAATTTATGAGGAGTTATTAAAAATCGTAAAATGACAAATTTATTAGGTTTAGCAAAAAAAGCAAATAAATTAATTAAAGGTACACCAGTTGTTTTAGATAAATTAAGGAAAAAACAACTTTCTTTGATTATTTTAGCAGAAGATGCAAGCCTAAATACCAAAAAACAAATATTAAGTAAATCCGACCACTATGGTTGTCCGACAATGATAATTGACGGGATAAAATTAAATCAGGCAATCGGACAAACAAATGTGAAAGTGATTGGGATTATCGATCAAGGTTTCGCTAATTCCATAATTAAGAAAGGATCGTGATTTTATGTCAGAAAAAAAACCATATAAAAGCACTAAAAAACCGACTAATAATCCAAATAAAAAAGCGACTAATAATCCAAATAAAAAACCGTCTATAAATAAAAATAAACCGACTAAGGTTTTTACTTATCGTGATGGCATGATAGTTAGTGATGTCGCTAGAGAATTAAATTTAAATAATGCGGTAATAATTAAAAAATTAATTAACTTAGGTATTATGGCAAATGTAAATCAAGCACTTGAGCGTGATGTAGTTGAGTTATTAGTTTTAGAAACAGATTATGAATTTAAAGAAGAAGTAATAATAGAAGAAGTTAAAATAGAAGATATAAAGATTATAGATGATGAAAAAGATTTGGTTAGTCGTCCTCCAATTGTTACCGTTATGGGACATGTTGATCATGGTAAAACTACTTTACTAGATACTATTAGAAAAACTAGAGTTGCATCAGGTGAAGCTGGAGGTATTACTCAACATATAGGGGCATATCAAATTAAAAGAAAAGATCGTAAGATTACCTTTATCGACACGCCAGGACACGCAGCTTTTACCGAAATGAGAGCTCGTGGTGCAAAAGTGACCGATATAGTAATTTTAGTTGTTGCAGCTGATGATGGTGTGATGCCACAAACGGTTGAGGCAATCGATCATGCAAAAGCAGCAGGCGTGCCGATAATTGTTGCGGTTAACAAAATAGATAAACCAACCGCTAATCCTGAATTAGTAATGACTGAACTTTCAGAAAGAGGAGTCCAAAGCGAATCATGGGGCGGAAATGTTCCTTTTGTCGAGATTTCCGCTTTAAAAAATCAAGGTATAAATGAATTGCTTGATATCGTAGAATTACTAGCCGACTTAGAAGATTATAAGGCCAATCCTAATCGTAAAGCAATTGGAACAGTTGTTGAAGCAAGACTAGATAGAGGCCGAGGCCCAGTTGCAACTATTATTGTTGAAACAGGAACCTTAAATATAGGAGATAATTTTGTAGTAGGTTCAACCTATGGTAAAGTAAGAACCCTAAACGATGATTTAAAACGTTCTATCAAATCAGCCTATCCATCTCAACCTGTCGAAGTTACTGGACTGCAAGATGTACCAGCAGCTGGCGATAGATTAATGGTTTTTGAGGATGAAAAGAAAGTAAAACAAATCGCTCTTGAACGTTCTTCAGAAGAAAGAGAAACCACGTTAAGAGTTAAGCCAAAATCGCTAGATAGTTTGCTTGGAGATATTGCTGCTGCTGAAAAGGAACTTAATTTAATTATCAGAGCTGATGTACAAGGCTCTATTGAAGCGCTTTCCGGCTTATTAGAAAAAATCAATATTCAAGGCTTTCATGTTAATATTATTAGATCACAAGTCGGAGCCATTACTGAAAATGATGTTATTTTAGCAGAAGCAAGTCAATCAATTATAATAGGCTTTAATGTTAGGCCGACGGCTGATGTTAGAAACTTAGCCCAAGATAAAGGGATAGAAATTAGACTTTATAATGTAATTTATAAAGTGCAAGAAGACATTGAAGCCGCACTTAAAGGCATGTTGGCTCCAGTCTTTGAAGAAGTAGTAATTGGACAAGCAGAAATTAGGGAAATCTTTAAAAGTAGTAAAGTTGGAACCATTGCTGGATGTTATGTTACAGACGGTGTGATTGAAAGAAATTCACTAGTTAGAGTATTAAGAAATCAAATCGTTGTTTATGAAGGAAAATTAGCTTCATTAAAGCGTTTTAAAGATGATGTAAAGGAAGTTAAAACCGGCTATGAATGCGGTTTATCAATCGCTAATTTTAACGATATTAAAGTAGGAGATGTTATTGAAGCATCTAAATCTAAAGAGGTGGAGGAATAAAAATGTCAAATTTATCACAAGAAAGAGTTGCAACTCTAATCCAACGTGAAGTTGTAGGAATTATTAATGGCGTTATTTTAGACAAGAAAATTGGGTATATTAATGTAACTGAAGTTAGAGTAACAAAAGACAAATCTTTTGCAACAATTTATTACACAATTTTATCTGATGATGAAAAAATAATTGATAAAACTATCGAGGAATTAGAAAAAAACAAGGCTAAAATTAGAATGGACTTGGCTGATAAAATCAGAAATCTTCGTAGAATGCCTGAATTAATTTTTAAGTTTGATGAATCATTGGCTTATGGCAATAAAATCGAAAAGATTTTGAAAACTATTAAAGAGTAAATAAGAAAATAAAAATTGATTATAAAGAGCAAACAAATAGATATAAATTGGTTTGCTCTTTTTTTAATATATAATATTAAATTATATGTTAATATATAGGTGATAAAATAATCTAAAGGAGGTGGTCTTACATGTCATTTTCAAGCACGCCAATTGCTAAAGTTGTTATTGATTTAAAAGCAAAAAATATTGATAAAGAATACGATTATTTGATTCCTAATGAATTAATTAATCTTATAAATATTGGTTCGAGAGTAATTGTTCCATTCGGAAATCAAGTTAGAATGGCTTTTGTCGTTGAAATAGTTTTTGAAAGTGAACACGTATTAAGAGAAATCATTGATGTGATAGATCCAACTCCAATTTTAAATGAAGAATTGCTATTAATTTATGAATATATAAAAAGTCGCACCAATTCATTTAAAAGCTCGATTTTATCAACTATCATACCTACAGAATATTTAATGGATTATCAAAAAGAAGTTCATAATATCCAAGGGGATTTACCAAAAAATCTTGTAGGTTTTTTTAATAAAAATAATACTTGGAAACTGCGAAAAAAAGATAACCTATATTTTAATCAATTAAAAACTTTATCTGATAATAAAATTATCAAAATTACAACTACATTAAAGCAAAAAGGCTCAAGCAAGACTATTATAGGTTATCGTTTAAATCATAATCATAAATATAAAAGAATTGACAATTATGGTTGGTTAGCAGATATATTTAAAGACGAGCAATTAGTATCAAGAATAGATTTAATTGATAAAAAGGTTAGCGTATCGGCGATTAATACATTAGTTAAAAATAATGTTTTAATAAAAGAAGATATAAGGTTAATAAGAAAAATTAAACATGATTACCAGTTAATTGATAAAGATGTTTTTTTAAACGACGATCAAAATCAGGCTTTTATAAATGTTAAAGCAAATTTCAATAATTATTGTGAATTTTTATTAAAAGGAGTGACTGCTTCTGGAAAAACTGAAGTTTACTTAAAATTAATTGAAGAAGTTTTAAAAAAAGATAAAAAAGCCCTTATATTAGTTCCGGAAATAAATCTAATCGCCCAATTAGCGATGAGACTAGAATCATTGTTTGAAGATAAAGTTGCGATTTTGAATTCAAATTTATCAAGCGGCGAAAAATATGACCAATATCAAAAAATACTAAATAATGAAATAAAGATTGTGCTTGGAACTAGAAGCGCTTCTTTTGTTCCATTAGAAGATTTAGGAATTATTATTATGGACGAAGAACACGATGAGTCATATGAACAAAGAGATGGTGTTTATTATGATACTAAAGAAATTATAAAAATAAGAGCTAAATATCACAATGTGCCGATTTTATATGGATCAGCAACCCCTTCAATTGAAATGATGTATAAAGTTAAAAATAAGCAAATTAAGTTATTAGAATTACCAGAAAAAGCTCTAACAAAAGAAGAAAATAGAATTGAAATAATCGATATTAAAGACGAAATAAAAAAAGGAAACTATAATATTATATCAACTAAATTAGATGCTGAAATAAAAGCTAGATTAACGAAAGACGAACAAATAATGTTATTGATTAATAGGAAAGGTTATGCTCCTTATGTGATGTGTAAAATTTGCGGATCTGTACCAGTATGTCCCAATTGTCAAGTTTCTTTAACCTATTACAAAAATGAAAATTTATTAAAGTGTCATTATTGTGGGTTTGAAAAAGAATACTCTTCCAATTGTTCTTCATGCAATAATGATTCAATTAAAGAGGTTGGCATAGCAATTGAGCAAGTAGAAAAAGTTGTTAAGGAAAAATACCCAGAAGCAAAAGTAATTAGAATGGATAAAACAACTACTACAAAAAAGGGAAGTCATGAAAGTCTTTGGTATAAATTTTATAAAAAAGATGCTGATATACTAATAGGCACCCAAATGATAGCAAAAGGTCTTGATTATGAAAACGTAACATTAGTAGGTGTTTTACAAGCCGATCAAGATTTAAAGATACCGGCTTATAATCAAGATGAAAAAACTTATACTCTGCTTAAGCAAATGATCGGTAGAACTGGACGCACTAAACAAGGTTTAGCGATTATTCAAACATATGAACCTAACAACTTTATTATTAAAAGTTTAAAAAAAGATTATAATTATTATTATGAGGAAACTATTGCAAAAAGAATATTAAGTAACTATCCTCCGATATCACAAATGGGTTACATAGTAGTCTTAGGTGAAAGCTACTTTGAAACATATAAAAAGGCTTTTATTATTAAAAAGGAACTAACAGAACAAAAGATAATTTCTTTAGGTCCAGTTCAAAGTTATATTTTAAAACACAACAATTTATATAGTTTTAAAGTAACTGTAAAATATAAAGAAGACGATTATAAAACAATCTTTGAAACAATTAAAAACAATCAAACTAATAAATATATAATTAGATTTGATCCTTATTTAGATATAGCATAATCTAATATATAAAATAATTAGAAAGGAAACTATACTTAAAAATTTAAATGTATATAAAAGTATATAAGTAATAATGAGAATAATATTTTTTGGAACACCAGAATTTGCAATACCGATTCTTGAAAAACTTCATAAGAAACATGAAGTGCTTTTAGTTGTTACTCAACCTGATAAAAAAGTTGGGAGGAGGCAAGTTATAACGGCACCAATCGTTAAAAAACGAGCCCAAGAATTAATGATTAAAGTTTTTCAACCCTTAAATATAAAAGAAGAGTATCAAAAAATAATCAAATTACAACCAGATTTAATTGTTACCGCTGCCTATGGACAAATATTGCCGAAAGAATTATTGAATCAAGTTAAAGCATTGAATGTTCACGGTTCTTTATTGCCAAAATATCGCGGAGGAGCGCCAATTCAAAAAGCAATAATAAATGGTGATTCACATACAGGAATTACAATTATGGAAATGGCTTATAAGATGGATTCTGGAGATATATTAAAACAAGCACCAATTGAGATAAAAAACGATGATACGACAACTACTCTAACAGAAAGACTAAGCCATTTGGGAGCGGATTTATTAATTGAAACGCTTGATCAACTAAATGAAATAAAACCTATAAAACAAGCAGAAGAAATGGTAACATACGCTTATAATATAACCTATGAAGACCAAATTATAAATTGGAATCAGGATTCCAAATTAGTTATAAAACACATAAATGCCATGCAAAACGAGCCGGGAGCGATTACTTATTTAAATAAAGTATTATTTAAAGTGTCAAGAGCCAAAGAAAGTGATATAATATATCGTGAACCTCCTGGAACTGTTGTGATTTTAGATAAAGAACTTATTGTTGCAACCAAAACATATGGTATAAAAATTTTAGAAATACAACAGGCCGGAAAGAAAAATATGAATATAAAAGATTTTTTAAATGGCCAGTCAATTATAAAAATTAAAGATATTTTTGAAAGGAATTAAAAATATGGATAAAAAAACTAGATTAGTATTTACACGTGAAGAGATGTATCAAATGAATGTTAAAGCGCTTGAAAAAAGAGGTGTTACAGTCGATGCAATTGCAGAAGTTACTTATCAACAGCAATCAAAATATAACCCTGATATTTCTAGAGCAACTTGCCGCGAGTCGGTTGAAAAAATATTAACCTACCGTGACCCGTTTCACTATATTCATTTGGCAATTGAAATTGATGTATTAGCAGAACAAAAGAAATTAAGTCAACCACTTCAAGATATTATTTATTATGATTTAGGAGTCTTTGGAGTTGATGAAGTAATGGGATTAGATGTTGCTGGTATGTATGGCACTATTGGACAAACTAATTTTGGTGATATCGATGTAAATAAACCAGGAATTGTTAAACGCTTAAACGACGCTGGTAAAGAAGAAGGTATTTGCCATACATTTTTAGACGATATTGTCGGTGCAATTGCTGCAGCTGCTTCAACTAGAGTGGCGCAAGTTTTGAATGAAGAACATGCACATGAAGACCCAAAAATAGTTAAATTAAATATATTTGACTTATAATTTGTTTATAGTGAGTAAAAAAAATAAAGTAAAAAAGAATAAGAAAACCGATTCAAAAATTAGATTTAATCTATTTTCTAAATACTTTGCTTTTGAAGAAGGTATAGATATAACTGATGATGTTGAAGTTTTAAAAAGAAGAAATGTTGTAATTAAAAATATTATCTTTATTACTAACATTTTTTATGCCATACTAATGTTAATTGTTTCAATTGTTTCAGAACCAGACGACAAAATATTAAATTGGATAATAACAATTGCTACGCTACCTTTAACTTTTGTTTTTAACTATTTTTTGTCGAATTTAATTTTTAAAAATCCCTCGGATCACGCTAAAACAAATTATACTAAACAGCAAATTGCCATGTATATTGCAGCTTTTTACTTGTTTGTTTCAGCGACCTTATTTTATCTGAAAGTACATGCTGTTCCAGGGTTAGAAACTTTTACATATTTATTATTTTATTTCATTATAGTTGTGATATCGCTTTATCAAGACAAAAAAACATTAATAAACTCTTCGATTGCAATGTTTGCAATACTTACAATTATTCATTTTTTTGTGACATATAATATCAACACTATAATTAAAAATGAACACATAGAAGAAATAACATTAGTCTTTGTTGATATTGGCCTTAGATCGGTAATTTATTTTATATTTATTGCCTCTTTATATGCCTCGGTTTCAATAAGTCAATATATGCAAGAGCAAAGAAAATACGAATTATTAAGAAGGAAAGAAGTTCAAGGAGATTTCACTGAAATTAGTGCAGATCTATTTAATGTTGTTTTATCTTCTTCAAAAAATTTACTTAAAACCGATCATGCAAATTTGGTTTGGAACATAACAAAAAGGATGGCTCAACTATTAGGTTATTCCGAGGAAAAGATTGATTTTTTAAATCAAAAGTCGTTAATCCACTTACGCTATGATGAAATAAAAAATACGGTAAGTGATTCATCTGATTTATTAATTACCCAAGAATATGAAAAAATTCGCAAGCAAACAGAGCTCGCGGGTAAAATTTCAAAAAGAATTCAATTAGCTCAAAAATGCGAGGATATAGCAAGAGCGCAAACAGAAGGAAGAATAAATTCTGATTTTATTCAAGATATCAACCGCATTCAAAATAATTTAGATGCTCAGGTAATTTTATTTTCTGATTTATATGTTACAATGCGAGATTATAATTCTTATAAACGACCTAAAACTCATAAAGAAGTTTTGGAGATATTTGAAAAAACTTTAAATGTATTTATAAAACCTGAAATAGCTGATCGTTTTATTAGTTTTAATAAAGAATTTGAAAAAATTTATGATAATTTTTAGTCTATAATTATAGACATGAAAGACTATCTGTGATAAAATGTAAACACTTATTAAGAACCGCGGAGGTAAATCACTTGTGAGGCGGTAGCAACCTATTAAATTAGGTGCTTAAGATGAGGGGGAAACCCAACAATAAGGAAAAGAATGGACGCTTTTCCAAGCGTCATTTTTTATTGAAAGGAAGAAAACTATGAAATTATTTACATCAGAATCTGTAACAGAAGGGCATCCTGATAAAATTAGTGATCGAATTGCCGATTTAATTTTAGATGCAGCATTAGAAAAAGACCCTAATTCGCGGGTAGCTTGTGAAGTGGCGGTGGCTGAAAATTATATGTTAATTTTTGGTGAAATATCTACCAAAGCAATTATTGATTATGAAAGTATTGCTAGAAATGCAGTAAAAGAAATCGGTTATGACGATGAGAGTTTGGGTTTTGATTATAAAACCTTTATTTTAGATGTTAAAATTAAAGAACAATCTACTGATATAGCACTTGGCGTTAATCAAGCAGAACAAGGTGCTGGCGACCAAGGAATAATGTTCGGTTATGCCAATGATGAGACGAAAGATTATTTACCGTTAGCGATTGATTTAGCAAATAAATTGGCTCAAAGACTTGAAGTAGTTAGAAAACAAAACATTATACAAGGTCTAGGACCAGATGGAAAAACTCAGGTAACTGTAGAATATTATAATAAGTCTATCAAACGAATCCATACAGTTGTTTTATCAACCCAACACCGTGACTACGTTAAGTTAGATAAATTAAAAAAACAAATACACGAACATGTTTTTCAAGCGGTATTGCCTTCTAATTTGGTTGATGATGAGACGATTTTTCTTATTAATCCAACCGGAAGATTTGTAATTGGTGGTCCACTAGGAGATGCAGGTTTAACCGGCAGAAAATTAATTGTTGATACTTACGGAGGCTATTCTAGACATGGTGGCGGAGCGATGAGTGGTAAAGATGCTTCTAAGGTTGATCGCTGTGCCGCCTACATGACTAGATATGTCGCGAAAAATATTGTTGCCTCAAAAATAGCCCAAGAATGCGAAATTCAAGTAGCTTATGCAATTGGAGTCGCAAAACCAGTTAGCGTAACTGTTAATACATTTAATACCGGTTTGATTGATGATTTTTTAATTGCGAAACAAGTTATTGATAACTTTGATTTTAGACCTGCGAAAATAATTGAAAAATTCCAATTAAAAAAGCCGATTTTTTCTTCAACTAGCGTTTACGGCCATTTTAAACCAGAATACCCGTGGGAAAAAACCGATAAAATTGAAGTTTTCACACAATTACTGTAAATAAAGATTTTTCAGTAAAATATTGTATAATTAAGATGGTGGTATTATTATGATTAAATTGAACAATAAAGCTACTTTAGAAGTTTTTATAGCAGATAATTCTATGGGGAGGAAAACTCCTGCTGTTTTAATTTTACCCGGTGGGGGCTATGTCTATATTTCTGAGCGAGAAAAATATCCTATTGCAAAAAAATTCAACACTCATGGCTATACTGCCTTTATTTTAAATTATTCAACTTATCCAACTAATAAAAAGATTACTAATAATGATTTGGTTAATGAAGTGTTACTGGCTTATGAACAAATTAAAAACCAACAGAAGGAATTTAATATTGATATTAAAAAATTATTTATTATTGGTTTTAGTGCCGGAGCACATCTAGCGGCGTTATCAACTAATCTTAACCCAGATTTATTTAAAGCGGTAGTATTAGCTTATCCGGCCTTTGAATTAAATGTAACTAAAATTGATAAAAGCTTCCCATATCATCTTTATAAATTAAACCCTATTGAATATATTACAAAACTAACTCCACCTACTTTTATTTGGCAAACGGCTGAAGATCAAATTGTATCAACTAAAGCAACTTTAAATTATGTCTATAAGTTAAATGATGAAAACATACCTTTTCAAATTCAAATTTATGAAAAAGGAGTTCATGGTTTATCATTAGCTGATATTACAACAGCTAAAACCGATAAAGATATAGACTTGCAAGTATCAAGATGGTTTGATGATATGATTTTGTGGTTAAAAGATAAATAATATTTTCTAAAAGGAGGGAATATTATGGAATGGTACTATATACTTATAATAGTAATTTCAGCTCTTGTTTTATTAGCAACTCTTTTTATTGTTTTTTATATATTGACAGAAAAGATGTTTTCTAAAATTAGAGTTAATATTAAAGACGAAGAAAAAAGAATTGATGAAGCGTTGTTGTTAAGACATGATGAATTAAATTTATTTGTAAAAGTTACTAAAGATTTTATTGATCCGAAAAAAGATATTTTTTCTAGAGTGTTAAAACTTAGGGTTTTAGATGAAAAAGCGACGATTCAAGAAAAAGAAATATTTACTAATGATATGATTCATTTGATAGCGGAGTTTTGGGACACTTTAATTATAAGTAGAGAAAAACTAGATAATAAGGAACTCTTTGATTTATATGAAAAAACTTTATCATTAGAAGAAAACCTGTTAGCAACTCAAAGACTTTATAATGCAAGTGTGACATTTTATAATTTAAAAATTTCTAATTTTCCGTTTTCATTAATCGCCAGACTAAAGGGTTATAAGAAAAAAGATTTTTTTGAAATTGATGAATTTAAGAGTATAAAGTTTTAATTTGAGAAAAAAACCAAAAAAGATTAAATTTAGAAAGTAGAAACCTACTTTCTTTTTTTATATTTTTAAGGTAATTATTTGAATTAGTTATATATTTATAGTAAAATATATAAGATAAGGAAGTGTTACAATGTTGAAAAAATTATTTGATCCATCCCGAAAAGTATTAAAAGAAAGTGGAAAAATAGCTGAAAAAGTATTTGCATTATATGATGAAATGAACAAAATATCTGATGAAGATATCAAACATAAAACTAATGAATTAAAAAAACGTTATAAGGATGGTGAAACCTTAGATGAATTAATGGTTGAGGCTTTTGCTTTGGTTAGAGAAGCATCAATTAGAGTCACTGGTTTAACTCCTTATTTTGTTCAAGTACAAGGCGCTTATGCGATTCATGGTGGTAACATAGCTGAGATGAAAACTGGTGAAGGAAAAACCTTAACTGCTGTTATGCCTGCTTATTTAAATGCCCTTACTGGTGAAGGAGTTCATATTGTTACAGTAAACGAATATTTAGCGAGACGTGAAGTAGATGGTGAAATAGGCGAACTATTTCGTTTTTTAGGTCTATCAGTTGGATTAAATGTTAGAGAATTAACTCCCGATCAAAAAAGAGAAGCTTATAATTGTGACATTTTATATTCTACAAATAGTGAGTTAGGGTTTGACTATCTTAGAGATCACATGGTTTTATACAAAGAAATGTTGGTAAACCAAAGAGGATTAAATTATGCGATTATTGACGAAGTTGACTCTATTTTAATAGATGAAGCTAGAACGCCGTTAATTATTTCTGGTGGTGCAAAAAACACGCAAAATCTTTACCAAGCGGCTGATAGATTTGCAAAATCAATTAGAGAAGACGAATATGAAATTGATATTGAATCAAAAACTATTGAATTATTACCAAAAGGAATGAAAAAAGCTGAAACAGTCTTTAAAATTGAAAATTTATACGATATTAAAAATGTTTCATTACTACACCACATTAATAATGCTTTAAGAGCAAACTTATTAATGTTTAAAGATAAAGAATATATGGTTGCTGATGACCAAGTTTTAATCATTGATCAATTTACCGGTCGTGTTTTACAAGGCCGTCAATTTTCCGAGGGGCTTCATCAAGCTTTAGAAGCAAAAGAAAATGTTCAAATTAAAAAAGAAACTATAACAGTAGCAACAATTACCTATCAAAACTTTTTTAGAATGTATAAAAAATTATCGGGAATGACTGGAACAGCTAAAACCGAAGAAGAAGAATTTAAAGATATTTATAACATGATGGTAGTTGAAATACCAACCAACGCTCCACTAATTAGAATTGATGCTCCAGATTATATATTTGCATCAAAAGATGCCAAATTTGCTGCACTAATTAAAGAAGTTAAGAAAAGACATGAAATGGGACAGCCAATCTTAATTGGGACAATCGCAGTTGAAACATCTGAAGATATTTCAAGAATGTTAAGACAAGAACGAATCAATCATGAAGTATTAAATGCTAAAAACCACACACGTGAAGCTGAAATCATTAAAAATGCCGGTCAAGTAGGAGCAGTTACAATTGCAACTAACATGGCTGGTCGTGGTACCGATATTAAATTAGGAGAAGGCGTAGTTGCACTTGGTGGTTTAGCTGTAATTGGTTCTGAACGCCATGAATCAAGACGTATTGACAACCAATTAAGAGGGCGAAGCGGGCGACAAGGAGACCCAGGTTATTCGAGATTTTATCTATCGGCTGAAGATGAGTTATTAGTTCGCTTTGGTGGTGAAAAATTTAGACAAAGGATGCAATTTATTGAAGCCTTAAATGAAGATAATGACGAACCATTAGCTTCAAAAATGTTTTCAAGATTTGTTAAAAATGCTCAAATTAGAATTGAAGGTTCTAACTATGATACACGTAAAAACGTTTTAAAATATGATGATGTTATTCGTCAACAAAGAGAAATTATTTATCAAGAACGAACTGATGTTTTATTAAAACCATCAATTGAAGCTGAAACGATGGAAATGGTTTATAGCGGACTGGCTTTAAACATTCATAATTTTATTACTTATGATAAGAAGAATGAAGAGATAAATTATGATGGTATTTGGAAACATTATGATGGCAACCTTTTTAGAAAAGGCGCTTTAAATTTAGATGAGTTTATGAATTTAAAAGAACCACACGAAATTCAAGAATTTGTAAATAAAGTTGCGGAAAAAGAAATTAAAGATAAAAAAGAAGCCGTTCCTACACAAGTTTTTAACGAATTTTTAAAAGTGATTGTTTTAAGAGTTATTGACACTTATTGGATGAAACATATAGATACTATGAGTGAATTGCGACAATCAGTCGTTTTACAAGCTTATGGTTCACAAAACCCTTTAGTTGTGTACCAATCTGAAGGTAGACGTTTGTTTGATGATATGGTTAGTAACATTAATCAAGATGTGACTAGATATATATTAAGATCCGTTATCCAATATAATGTTGAAAGAGAAGAGGTAGTTAAAAATACTTCAACTAATGAAGGAAGAGAAAGAACGGCTAAACGTCCTCGTAAACAAAAAGTACGCGGACGTCAAAAACCATGGCAATAATATGGAAAGATATGAAGTATATAAAAAACTTGATGGCTTTAAAATTGCTTTAGATGACTTAACAAAAGCAATTCAGCCTAATAAGTTGAAAATAGAATTAAACGATTTAGAAGAAGAAATGTTAAATCCTAATTTTTGGCAAGATCAAAATCAAGCTAAAAAAACTACTAAAAGAATTGGTGATATAAAAGATAAATTAGAGGTACTTTTTAAATTACTTAATTCCTATGAAGAATTATTGGAATGGTTTGCATTTTCAAAAGAACAAACCGAATCGTGGGATATTTTAGAAGCGGATATAAAAAATTTAGAAAGCAAAATTGAAGAATTTCAAATTGAAATTTTACTTAGTGAGCCATATGATGATTCAAATGCTATTTTAGAAATACACCCAGGAGCAGGAGGTACTGAATCACAAGACTTTGCCAGTATGCTTTATCGTATGTATTTAAGATATGCTCAACAAAAGAATTTTAAAGTTGAAATCTTAGATTATCAAGCTGGCGATGAAGCTGGAATTAAAAGTGTTTCGCTTTTAATTAAAGGAAGCTATGCTTATGGGCGATTGAAATCAGAAATAGGTGTTCATCGTTTAGTAAGAATTTCCCCATTTGATGCTAATAAAAAACGCCACACATCATTTTCATCGGTTGATGTATATCCAGAGATTGATGATACCTCTAATATAATTATCAAAGATGATGATATAAAAGTGGATGTTTACCGCTCAAGTGGCGCGGGTGGGCAATCAGTAAATACTACTGATTCGGCAGTTAGAATTACCCATCTACCGACTAACATAGTTGTAACTTGTCAAAATGAAAGAAGTCAAATAAAAAATAAAGAAACTGCCATGAATATTTTAAAATCTAAACTAATGCAAATTGAAATTGAAAGACGCAAATCTGAGTTAAGTGAATTAAAAGGTGAACAAAAAGATATTGCTTGGGGTTCGCAAATTAGAAGTTATGTAATGCAACCCTATCAATTAGTTAAAGATCATCGTACAAATGCGGAATCTAGTCAAGTTGATTTAGTCTTTGACGGCGATTTAGATTTATTTATTAATGCATATTTAAAAAGGTGACTAGATGAAAATAAGAAAAAAACTAACAAGTTTAACCAAAAGCAAATACTATTTTAAAATTAAAACCATTGTTTCAATAGCCTTTGGAGCTTTATTAATTGCGATAGGAACTTATTTTTTCTTTGCCCCATCAGGATTAGTTACAGGTGGTGTTGGAGGAATTGGAATTTTAATTAATAATCTAACAAAAGGCGCAGTAAAAACTAGTTGGATTATTTATGCCGGCAATATTTTGTTTTTATTAATTGGACTGATTACTTTAGGAAAAAAGTTTTTTTTCAAAACGGTTTTTGCAACCTTGCTGTATCCATCATTTGTTTTAATTTTTGAATTAGTTACTAATTATAATAGTAGTGCTTTATTTGAAATAAATGGGGTTGTTGTTAGTGAAACATCTAAATTGATTTTAGGTACTCTTTTTGGAGCGGTAGTAACCGGAGTAGGATTAGGCGTTATTTTTGATAGTAATGCTACCTCTGGTGGTATGGATGTATTACAAAAAATAATCAATAAATATTTAAATGTACCATTTTCTATCGCCATTTATGCAACTGATGGAATAATTGTTTTAAGCGGTTTATTTGCCTTTTCAATTGAAAATGTTTTATATTCAGTCATTGCCGTTGTTTTGATGGGAATTATCGTTGATAAAATTACCTTATCAGGCAAAGCGGGTTATACTGCTTTTATTATTATTCAGCCTGAAAAAGTAGATGAACTTAAGAATTTAATTTTTGAAAACCTCGATCGTGGATTTACAAAAGTTGAAGTTAAAGGTGGATTTTCATCGCATGATAAACAAATGGTCATTTGCTCAATTAGAAAAAATCAAGTTTATGATTTAAAAGAAATTATCGAAAATTTTGACTCTGATGCTTTTTCATTTATTGTAGAAACAAAAGAAGTTTTAGGACACGGGTTCAAAGAAAAGGAAGGAAACGAATAAGATGGCGAAAAGTAAATTTGCAGTTTTATCATTAATATTATTAGGTGTTTTATCAACATTGTTTACTGGTTGCTCATTTGATAATTTAATAATTGGCAACAATAATACTAAATATGTTTCTGAATATGCCGAATTATATGAGTTTTTAGATGCTAACCATCATTTAAACTTTAATGAAGATGATGCCAAATTTTATGAAATTCAAGGAATCATTAGTTCCTTAGGCGATCCATATACAAGAATTAATTCTTATGCTCTTTTAGCTGCTTGGCCTTCATCTAAATTAGTTGATGGCAATGAAGTTGAGACTGAAGAAGAGTTTGTTGGAATCGGTATTAGTTATAACTATGTTGATTATGAAATTGTCGTTCAATCAATTATGGAAAATAGCCCTGCTTTTGAAGGTGGTATTTATCCTGGCGATATTATTTATGAAGCGACTATTAATAATGTTACTTTAAATTTTAAAAATCAAAAACCTACGACTAATGAATTAGTTGATTTTTTAAAAAACCCTGAAGGAACCGAAATAACTCTAAAACTGATAAGACCTAATGAAAGTTTAGCAACTGTTACATTAACTATTTCAAAGTTTCCAACCCCAACCGTAATTTATAAAAAAATTAATAATCAAACGGCTTATCTAAAAATAACTGAATTTGGGGCTGAAACTCATGAAAAATTTAAAGCTGCTTTAAGAGATTTAGAATCAGATGTTTTAAAAAACAATGATGATACATTAATTATTGATTTAAGAAATAATCCCGGTGGATTAGTCTATTCGCTTGATTTAATTTTAAAAGAGTTAATCTTAAAAAATGAAAAAACTTTTCAAATTAGAAAAACCAAGACTAAGCAAGTCCAAGTTTATTATGGTGGAGCTGAGGTTAAAAAGCCTTATGATATAAAGATAATTGTTAACGAGTCAAGCGCTTCAGCAAGCGAAATAATGGCTTCAGTTTTACACTATGTTGGTGGCTATGAAGTTTATGGCAACGAAACATTTGGTAAAAATATCTATCAAGATCGCGAAACAATTAAAATAGCTAATCGTTATCAATTAGAATTAATTTATACAGCAGGATATTGGTATTACTATGATGATGGTATAAAATTACTGGAAAAAGGAAAAAACCCAATTCCATTAACTTTAATTGAACATGGTGGAATTAATGATTTGGCTATTTCGGTTTATTTTAATGATATCCAATTTGATCAAGTTAATGCAAATTTAATAAATATTCAAAAGTTTCTTAATTTAAAATATGGTACAAATTTAAGAGTTGACGGATATATGGACTTAGCTACTGCTAATCAATTGGCTGTTTTTCAAAGTGAAAAAGGTCTAGAAATTACCAATAAATATGATCTAGAAACAGGTCATGCTCTTTATAAAGAATATTACAAATTATTAAATGACAATCAATTTGTTTTTGATAAACAAGTTTTATTTATTTTGGATGTGATCAATAAATAATGGAGTTTCTAATAACTAAAAAAAATAATGATTATTACTTAACCGGCTTTGAAAGACCAATAAAATTGGAATTAGAAGTTGTTATTCACTATGGCCTAAAAAATAACGATATTATTAGTAATCTATTAGAAATATTAGATGAAAATGAATATTATCAAGTTTTAAATATGGCGTATAAAAAATTAGCAATCGATTATACAACCTTTGAATTATTTAATTATTTTAAAGAAAAGGGCTATCAAGATAAAACAATTAGAAGAGTTTTAAGAGAACTTTCAACTAAAAATATTTTAAACGACAGCAAATACTCTAAAAATTATGTTTCTTTAAAAAGTTATAAATACGGACCTAATAAACTAAAATACAATTTAGATTTAAAAGGTGTTGATAAACATGTAATTGTTGATGCTTTTAAAGATTATGATGAAAAAAAGATTTTAACTCATTTAATTAAAAGAGACAAAACGGCTACTAAAGGGTCTTTTGAAAATTTTAAAAATAGACTACTAAATAAATATGTTAATAAAGGGTTTAATCTATATTTGGTTCAAGAAACAATCGATCTTATTTTAAACAAAGATGATTATGACGAATATAAAGAATTAGAAAAAGAATATTCAAAGATTTATTTAAAAGAAAGTATAAAAGAAGTAGATAACTATAAATTAAAGTTCAAAATTAGATTAAAACTTATAAATAAAGGTTATATAAACGAAAATATCTTGAAAGTTGAAAGGAGTTTTTTTAATGAGTAATTGGTATCCATCAAAAGAAGAACTATATTATTTTAATCAAGGAAAATTGCAAGATGGCTATAAAGTATTTGGCTCACACTTAATTAGAAATGAAAAACTTGAAATAGTAGCAACACGCTTTACTGTTTTTGCACCATCAGCGAAAAATGTAAGACTTCTTTGTTCTTATAATAATTTTGAAGGTTGGAAACATGAATTAACCAAAGTTGATCCAAGTGGAATTTGGTCGATTACAATTCCCCAAAACTTAGAATGGAACATTTATCGTTATGAAATTTTTACTCACGATGATAAAGTTATTTATAAAAGTGATCCTTATGGATATTTTTCTGAAGAAAGACCTGCCAATGCCTCAAAAGTATATGATATAGATTTTTATGAGTGGAATGATGACAATTATCTTCAAAATAAAAAATATTCATATAATGAACCAATGGTTATCTATGAAGTTCATTTAGGCTCATGGCGTCGTAAATACGGTCAATTTTTTAAGTATAATGAAATTGCTGATGAATTAATTAAGCATTTACTTGAACAAGGTTTTACTCATGTTGAGTTTATGCCTTTATATGAGCATCCTTTAGATGATTCATGGGGTTATCAAGGAACTGGTTTTTTTGCAGCAACTTCACGTTATGGTGTCCCGAAAGATTTAATGTATTTAATAGATCGTTTACATCAAGCAGGTATTGGTGTTATTATGGATTGGGTTTTAGGTCATATTAATCGCGATAGTCACGGGCTCTATTTTTTTGATGGGACACCATTATATGAGTTTGATGATGAAAAAAGGCGCGAAAATGTCGTTTGGGGTACCGCAAATCTC
>CAZRWC010000011.1:0-24869 GCA_964603705.1 uncultured Acholeplasmataceae bacterium | reverse complement strand
CCGTGTTGATCATCGTGAAATACCGGTATGTCAAGTTCTTTTCTCAATCTTTCTTCGATTTCAAAACAACGCGGAGCAGAAATATCTTCTAAATTAATACCGCCAAAACTACCTGAGATATTTTTGATTGTCATAATAATTTCTTCTGTATCTTGCGTGTTAATACAAAGAGGAACAGCATCAACATCTCCATATGTTTTAAATAAAGCGCATTTTCCTTCCATAACCGGCATCCCTGCTAAAGGTCCAATATTACCCAAACCTAAAACAGCTGTACCATCAGTAATAACAGCAATAACATTTCCTCTACCTGTATAAACATAACTTAAATTATTGTCTTCTTTTATTGCTAAGCAGGGTTCAGCCACTCCTGGAGTATATGCAATAGACAGGTCATCTAATGTTTCTACTTTAGCCTTAACTTTTGTTTCTATTTTGCCTTTCCACTCTGCATGCTTTTCTAATGCGACACTCATAAAAATTCCTCCCTTTATCATAATTTCATTATACTGCCGACATGAAAGCGATTACAAGAACAAAATATTTATCAGTTCATAACTCTTTCTTATAAGCAAACTATTTTAATTGGTTAACGGATTAGATATTTATCGCATAAAAATTACCTGTTCCAGACTAAACCCCAACTATAAATATATCTATTTAAAATATATCTAAAGAGATTGCATTAAAAAAACCCAAGATTAACTTGAGTTTTTGATAAACAATCTTTGCTTATTTTATTTGTTCGTTTTTTTACAGAAATTTATAAAGGAATTCATGCACGGATATAATTTTTGATTTTTTCTCCAAAGTAAACCGATTTCTAAATTAATTGGTCTTTCTAAATGAATAGCAACCAAATTAGGATCGTTATCGGCTATTTCTTTAAATAAGAATGCGCCACAGTTTCCATAATATAATAATTCTTTAATTGAACTTAATTGGCTACTATAAAGCATAATATCTAATTTAAACGAAGCCTCTTTAAATTCTTTTTTAATTAAGCCGTTTTGATAACTATCTTCTTTAAACAAGACAACTTTTATTTCACTAATTTCTTTAATCGATATTGTTTTTCTATCAGCTAAATAATGCTTTTTATCAACGCAAAACACTAATTCAGTATCGCAGAGCTTTAAGACATTAAACTTGTCTATTGTTATTTCATTTAACAAAACTACTCCAATATCAATTATATTTTCATAAACGTTTTCTCTTAACTTTAAAGACCCCGCTTCAAAAATATCAACTTTAATATCTTGAAAGGCTTCTTTAAATTTATTTAAAATGTTAAAAAAATACGCTGCCCCTATCATCGGTGGAATGCCTACTTTTAAAGATTTTATTTTGCCTGATAACATTCTTAAATCTTCTTCAATCGAATCAAATTCAATTAAAACGTTGTCGCATTTTTCTAACAACCATTCTCCTTCTTCGGTCAAGGTTAAATTATTACTTTCGCGATTAAAAAGTTTTATATTAAATTCTTTTTCTAATTGTCTAATACTTGATGAAATGGCCGGCTGAGAAACATATAGTTCATTAGACGCTTTAGTAAAACTCATATATTCACATACAGTTTTAAAATATCTTAGTTGTGATATTTTCATAACAACCCCCCGATTTCTAATATCCGCTCTTAATAATTTAATTATACCACGTATATTATCAATCGTTATATTCCATCTATCTAACTATTTAACATAAATAAAACACCTCCAAAGTATTACGTTAAACGTTTTGTTATTTAACGTGTTGCTTTAGAGGTATCTTTAAAATAGACAATTATGTTTATTTATTGTAGATATTATATTTTATTTATAGCTTAATCAAGTTGTCCAAAATTCACTTTAATTTGATCATTTTTTAGAGTTTTTGTTCGTGCGCGCGTATCAATATAAAGATTGCTTTAAGCTTTTTTAATAATTATATTATTTCTTTCTCCTTGTTTATCTGGTAAGTCTTGGTTTATGACATTAATACTAGCAATTTTTGAATGATGTTTCTTTTCAATTAACTCTAACTCTTCTAAAAAGTTTTTAGCTTTATAAGCAATTAAACAGCCATTAGTTTTTAAAATAGGAAAACTCCACTTAACTAAGTTATCAAGAGTTGATAGGGCTCTTGCTGTTACAATATCAAAATAATTAGGATTTTCATTTTGATATTGTTCAACTCTAGTATGAATAGTTACGACATTCTTTAAATTAAGTTTTTTAATTAATAGATTTAAAAAAGTTAATCGTTTTAACGAGGCATCAACAATCGTTAATTCTAAATCCGGAAATAAAATTTTAATTGGGATACCAGGAAAACCAGCTCCTGAACCCATATCGCAAACTTTTTGATTGCTAAATTGCACTTCACAAGTAATTTGAATTGAATCATAAAAATGTTTGATATAAACTTCTTCTTTTTCGGTTATTCTAGTTAAATTAACGTTTTCGTTATATTGAACTAAAAATTCATAGTAGTCATTAAATTGGTTTAATTGTGTTTCTGATAGTTGATAATTTAATTTTTCTAAAACTAGTTTTTCAAAATCAATCATTGTCTGCGCCTCGCTTCTAGATAAATATTTAAAATTTGGATATCAGCTGGGTTTACCCCTAGTATTCTAGTTGCTTGACCAATTGTTCTTGGTCTAATTTTAATAAGTTTTTCTCTTGCTTCAAAAGATAAATTAGAAATTAATTTATAATCTAGATCTTCGGGAATTTTTTTTGATTCTAGACTTAACATTCTTTCGGCTTCTTTTACAGCTTTATTAATATATCCTGCGTATTTTATTTGTAGTGCAGCTTGATAAATAACTGACTCATCATAAGAACTACTAATAAATGGCTTAATAACCTTGCCATCAACTTCTGGTCTTTTTAATAGTTCCGCTAAAGTAACTGATTCATGAAAAGGAGCCGAATCAAATTGTTCAAAATATTTTAAGTTTTCTTTATTTGGCGTTATTTTGGTTTCTTGAAGTTCACTAATTAGTTTTTCGATGTTATTTTTTTTAATAATAAATTTATCATATTTTTCTTTTGGTAATAATCCAACTTGATAGCCATATTCGCTTAATCTTAAATCGGCGTTATCATTTCTTAGTAATAGACGATATTCGGCTCTTGAAGTTAACAAGCGATATGGCTCATCAGCGCCTTTAGTAATTAAATCATCGATTAAGACACCAATATAGGCTTCATTTCTTTTTAAAATAAGAGGTTCTTTATTATCTAGTGATAGTGCAGCATTAATCCCTGCGATTAATCCTTGGCAAGCCGCTTCTTCATAACCACTAGTTCCATTGATTTGTCCTGCTGTGTAAAGATTTTTAATTAATTTAGTTTCTAGGGTTGGATATAGCGATATTGGATTAATTCCATCATATTCAATCGCATAACCATATCTAGTTATTTTAGCGTTTTCTAAGCCAGGGACCGATTTAACTATTTGTCGTTGAACCCATCTAGGTAAACTAGTTGATAGACCTTGAACATATAGGTCATCGGTTGTTAAACTTTCTGGTTCTACAAAAACTTGATGGCTGTTTTTATCACTAAATTTTACCACCTTATCTTCAATTGATGGACAATACCTTGGTCCTTTTCCAGTTATATCACCACTATATAATGGTGAATAACTAAGATTATCGTTAATTACTTGATGGGTGTTGATATTGGTGTGAGTCAAGTAACAATCAACTTGTTGATTATAAATTGATTCGTTGGGGAAATGAGAAAAGAATAGTTTATCATCGTCTCCCTTTTGAACTTGCATAATATCATAATTAATTGATGATTTTAATAGTCTTGGCGGGGTTCCGGTTTTAAGTCTAGTTATTTCAAAGCCAAGTTTTTCTAGGTCATGACTAATACCAGCGTTTTGTTTGGTACCATCTGGTCCCATTTGAACCCTTTCATCACCAACTAAAATTAAACTATTAAGACTCGTTCCGGTTGTGATAATTACTTTTTTCCCATATACTTTTGTACCATCTTCTAAAACAATACCTTCAATCATATTATTGTTGGTAATTAAGCCTTGGGCGGTTTTTTCTAAGATTTCTAAGTTTTTAGTATTTAATAGAACTTCTGCCATCGCTTTAGGATAAGTAATTTTATCAATTTGGGCTCTTAGAGCTCTAACGGCTGGCCCTTTTGATATGTTTAATAGTTTCATTTGAATTTGGTTTTGGTCGGCTGTTATCGCCATTTGGCCACCTAGAGCATCAATTTCTCTTACTACAACCCCTTTAGCGGGACCACCAATCGAGGGATTGCATGGTAAAGAAGCGACATAATTTATGTCGCTAGTAATTAATAAGGTTTTTTTACCCATTCTTGCCATAGCTAAAGCTGCCTCGCAACCAGCATGGCCTCCTCCTACGATTATTCCATCATACATATTTTTTTGATTCCTAATTTCTATAGCTTTTATGTTAAAAATAATTTAGCAGCATTTTCGGCTGTAAAGCCAACTTTTTCAATTATTTTATTAGCTGGCGCACTGAAACCAAATTGATCATAACCAAAGGCTATATCAGCATATTTATACCAACCAAGAGTTGAACCTAGTTCAATTGACATAGTTTTAACTTTTGGTAAAATGGAATTTTTATATTCTTCGGTTTGTTGTTCGAATAAAAATTGTGATACCATGCTTACAACTCTAATATCTAGGTTATTTTGTTTTAGTATTTCTTTAGTTGCTAGTGCTAGTTCAACCTCAGAACCGGTTGCGATAATAATACCGTCAAGTTTATTTTCTTCTTTTGATACGATGTATGCCCCTTTGCTTACTCCTTCATATGAAGTTGTTGTTAAGTTTTTAACGTTTTGTCTAGTTAATATTAAGGCGGTTGGGGTGGTTTTTGATTCGATGGCAATTTTCCAACTGGCAATCGTTTCAAAGGCATCACAAGGTCTCATGACATTTAAGTTAGGAATAGCTCTAAGACCTAGAGTTTGTTCAACCGGTTGATGGGTAGGGCCGTCTTCTCCAACTTGAAGTGAGTCATGTGTAAAGACATAAACAATCGGTAAATTCATAATTGCTGCTAATCTAATGGCCGGTTTCATATAGTCACTAAAGACCATAAAGGCTCCGCCAAATGGTCTTAATGCTTTTGATAGGGCAATTCCATTATTAATTGCGCCCATAGCGTGTTCTCTAACACCGTAGTTGATATTACGACCTAATGGTGTGTTTTTAGAAAAATGATTTTCCGCACCTTTAGCTTTAGTTGATGAAGTTAAATCAGCCGAACCTCCAATTATGTTAAGATATTTTTCAGATAAATTATTAATAACCATTCCGCTAACATTTCTAGTTGCGTCACTGTCTTTAGTAATTAGTTTAGCCAATTCATGGTAATCAAGAATAATTTCTTCTTCATAAAATTTGTTTAGTAATTCGGCTTGTTTTGGATATATTTCTTGATACTCAGCAAACATTTGTTGATATTTATTATATTTATCTACTCCGCGATTAAAAACTTTATCTTGGAAGTTTTCATAAACTTCTTCTGGTACCACAAATGGCTCAAAACCCCAATTAAGTTTATGGGCTATTTGGTTTCGATCAGCCAAACCTAGTGGTGAACCATGAGTTTTACTAGTACCTTGATTAATTGAATCTTCGCCTATAACGGTTTTGACTTCAATTAATGATGGTTTGTTAGATTTTTTGGCTTTTATAATCGCTTGATTGATTTCATGAATATCATATCCATCTTTAACTAAATGATAATCCCAATTAATCGCTTCAAACCTTTCTTTGATGTTTTCACTAAACGCTAGATTAGTTGGTCCATCTAATTGAATGTCGTTTGAATCATATAAAACGATTAATTTAGATAATCCTAGATGTCCCGCTAATGACATAGCTTCCATTGCGACTCCTTCTTGTAAGTCGCCATCGCCACATATTACATAAGTGTGGTAGTTAAAAATATCAAATTCCGGTTGATTAAAGCGCGCCGCTAAATGCATTTCAGCCATTGCCATTCCAACTGCATTTCCAATTCCTTGTCCCAAAGGACCAGAAGTTGTTTCTACACCAGGGGTGTGTCCATACTCTGGGTGTCCAGGAGTATTACCTAATTGACGAAAATTTTTAATATCAGCAAGCGAAATATCAAATCCTGATAAATGATTTAAGGCATAAAGCATGGCTGAACCGTGACCGGCTGATAAAATAAAACGATCACGATTAATCCAGTTAGGCTCATTAGGATTTATATTAAGGTGATTAGTAAAAAGCAAATAAGCCATCGGAGCTGCACCTAAGACTATACCTGGGTGACCGCTGTTAGCTTGATTGATTGCGTCAATTCCTAAAAATTTAATTGCGTTTATACTTAATATATCTTTCTTATTCATCTAAATCTTCCTTTGTTTCTTCTATTTGTTCAAGCTCTTGTTCTATCGTTTCTACTTTCTCTAGTTCGGCCTCTTCAAGTTCTCTTGGTTCATCTAGCTCTATATCTTCATCATCAAGCGGCGGTAGAGCGGCTTTTGCTTGATGATAATCTTCTTGATCTTTTGCAATCGTTGAAAATATTTCATCTCCTAAAATTGTTTTAATTTCCGTTTGAGTAATTGTGCTTTCTTCTGAAAACTTTTTATCCATGATTTTATTTTGGAAAAAGTTTAATATAAAAACCACCACAATAAGACCAACTAAAACCCAAATAATGTGGTCTCGAAAGAAAATAAAAGCTAACACAACTAAAGCAATATAAGCAATTATTATTGGTAATAAAAAGGTTAAAAACATCTTTTTATTAATTACTCCTAATCTTTTAAAATAATCTGCCCATAAAAAGTTAACTTCTTCAACATAGAATTTTGAGATACTGTTATAATCATAATATTCTTTTTGAATTAAAACTTTATAGCTAGTGCCATCCGAAGACCATAATGCAAATTTACCAGCATTTGCATAAAGACCTTCTTCGGTTTCATTCATAAAATAAATTTCTACTTTTTTTTCAGCTGATTCATGTAT
The DNA here is from genome assembly GCA_964603705.1 of uncultured Acholeplasmataceae bacterium. Lineage (GTDB taxonomy): Bacteria > Bacillota_I > Bacilli_A > Acholeplasmatales > Acholeplasmataceae > CAZRWC01. The sequence goes on along the minus strand of CAZRWC010000011.1, from coordinate 17,864 downwards.
GGTATCGGCTGGTCTTGTCAAACTTTCAAATATTTTTTGATTAAATTTCATTGTCTTCACCTCTTTGTTTATTATAACATATCAAATATAAAATAATATAGTTAAGAATATATTAACTTAAAAATACATTTTATGAGATATTTCGTATTTTAATACCTATAATAATACAAAAACATCCTAAAAATAGGATGCCTTTGTTTAAATACTTTTACTTTTTTTTATTTCGTTTCTGCTTTTTTCTTTTTTATTTTTATTTGGTTCTTCTTTAACTTCTTTTACTTCAATTACTTCATTTGCTTCTATGACTTCAGTTATTTCATTGTTTTCCTTAATGGGTTTTGTTAAGAAATTTGCTTTTAAGGTTGTTTTACTAATTATCTTGTCAAAAGCAATTAAGGCTGATGGTAAAACAAAGATAACTAATAAGCAAGATATTACGGCTCCATTTCCAATTAATAAACCGATTTCTTTTACGGCCGAAATATTTGAAAACAAGCCTTCAGCATAACCGGCAATCGCTAAAACTGCTGCCGATATAATAACTGATATACCGGAAGAATTTAGAGCTTTTTTAATTGCTTCTTTGCTGTTGTTTTCAGTCCTAAATTCCTTATACCTGCTCGTTAGTAGCACAGCATAATCAATCGTCGCACCTAACTGAAGTGTTTGAATAACCAAATAACCTATATAGACAACCCGCATATCTGCTACAAATAAGATCGAAGTATTAATCCAAATCGAAGCTTGGATTATTATTAATAGTAAAACTGGTAATGAAAATGATTTAAAAATCAATAGTATTACTAGCCCTACTCCTATAATTGAGACAAGCGTGACGATTATTGCGTCTTTAGTTACAACATTTTTAATTTCTGATGTTGAAGTTGCAACTCCTGCTAGATAGTAATTTTCATAATACTTGGCAACAATTTCATTTAACTCTTCACTAAAATCATACATTTCTTGTGATTCGTTTTCTATTTTGATATTAATGATTATTCTAGTGTAATTATCGCCAATAAATTGCGACTTAATTTCAGGCGGTAAATACTTTCTTTTAATTCCTAACATCGTTTCATAAAGACTAATTGAATTAATCGCTATAATATTATCGTTTGCTAATAATTCTTGACTTAATTTTCCTTCGTTTTCTAAATCACCATTAGGTACTAAAATAAGAACTGGTTTATTAACTCCAAAAACTTGATTGATTGCTGCCTCATCTTTTACGACGCTTGATTTAGCGTCTGATATTTCAGTATTTCCATATTTAAATTTAATGCTATTTTGAAAAACGATTCCAATTACAGTAAGCCCGAAAAATAAAATTAATGTAACCCATTTTCTTTTATAAAAAACTTTAGCAACTTTAGCAATATTTGCTGATCTAGTTCGTTTTTTCATGCTTTTATCTAAAACTTTAGAAAATATAACAATTAAAATTGGTAATAAAACAATTGAGGTAAAGAAGCTAAGTAAAATTCCTTTCCCCATTACTAAACCAATATCAGCACCAATTGTATAGTTCATAAATAATAGGGCCGCAAAACCAACAACTGTGGTCATCGCCGATCCTAAAATCGAACCGAAAGTTGTTTTTAAGGCTTTAGCGGTGGCCTCAACTGCGCCGTTACCGTTTTGTTTTTCTTCGTAATACCTGTGAATTAAAAATAAAGAATAGTCAAGCGATATCGCGAGCTGCAAGGCCATAGCCATCGTTTGTGTAATAAAAGATATTTCACCTAAAATGAAATTGGTTCCTAAATTTATGGCGATTGCAACCGCTAAATTGATTAAAATTAGTACTGGTTCAATCCATGATTTAGCCGCTAATAATAAAATTACGATTATAATTGGCACGATCACAACTAATATCTTAAAAACTTCTCCATCAGCGATTCTTCTTGTATCAATATTATAGAGAGCTTCACCTCTAAGATGAAATTCTCTATCTTTTAAAATACTTAGGTTTTTGATATTATCAATTGCTTCTTCGGTAAGTAAATCATAAGCATCATATTCCATCACGATTTGAAACAAGGCGTTGTTATCTTTATAAAAGCCTTCTAAAACTACTTGTAGTTGCGCTAAAATGGTTGGATCTGTAATTAACGTGGCATATTTTTCTAAATCATCTAACCAAATTACACTCTTGATATATTCAACTTCTTTTAAGGCGTTTTTTATTTCTATTGCATCTTGTTTTTCTACATCTTTAACCATCAATTCAACTGCAGCGTAATTACCAAATTCTTCTCCCAATATTTCCAAAGCCTGTTTGGTGTTGGAGTCTTCTGGTAAATATTTAGTTAAATCATGGTTAATCTCTACCATAAAATTAATAACTAAGCCCGCGACAGCAAGTATAGCAAAAAGCGCTAAAATTAAATATTTTATTTTAGAACCTAATATTTTTTTCATTTTCACCCTCCAAACAGCCGTTTTAAACGATTGTTTTAAATATATATTTCAATTATATATTTTTTATGGTAAAATACAATAGGAATCTAATTTGATATTTGATTTTAAATTGAATTTCAAAAGAAATTTAAAATGAGGTAAGAGCCATGAACGCTAAAGAAAAAACCAAAGATTTAATTATTGCTAAAACTAAAGAATTGATTAATAAAAACGCCGATATCACCATTAAAGAGATAACCGACGCCTGTTATATTAATGTTGCTGCTGTGAATTATCATTTTGGCAGCAAAGATAATTTAATCGCGCTTGTATTAGAAGAAATTGTCAATGATTTAAAAGACGAAATATCAAAAGAAATTCATAAATTAGATCCAGATGTCATTTTAAAAGAGTCACTTGCGATTATGTTAGAAATAATCTATAACTTTATGCTTAATAATATGGGAGTTATTAGATACTTGTTTTTAAATAATAATTATCAAGAAAATTCCGCAAACATTTTAATTGATTCCTTTTTTACCGATAATCAATTTACTTCGACAATTTTAAATCATATTATGAAAACTTTTAAGATTGAAGATAAAAGGGGTGCTTATGCTAGATATATGTTGTTGTTTTCTTCTTTTGCGATGCCTTTATTTATTGAGATTGCCAAAAACAAAGACAATAACATTATCTCTTCTATTTCCTTAGATGATTTTAGAAAAACTTACATTATAGAAATTTTAAAATTAATTAACTAAGAGACAAAATAAAAACGTAAATCATTTAAGGTTTACGTTTTTTTATATTGGTTGTATTTAAAAGGATAGCCCCTTAGATATTAAGGGCTTTTTATCGCCAATATCTAAGGGGAGACTATGTTCGACTTGAAAAACCGAACTGAGGTTCCCCTCAAGCATCGCTACCCACATCATAAACTTCGCTTATGGCTGCTCCGATCAAGGCCTGACCAGTTTCACGCTTTACAATTGAATAGCGATGCTGGAAGGGAATTACTTCCTTAAAGATTTAAAAAATGTTTGTAACAGCTCTTTTGATTCTGATTCTAGTATACCACCTTTAACTTTAACTTGATGGTTCCAAGGATAATTAAATAAATTTATAGCACTAGAGGCTGCTCCTGACTTAAAATCATAAGCGCCAAAGTAAAGGTTTTTAATTCTTGCTTGAATAATTGCGCCAGCACACATAGGGCATGGTTCTAATGTTACATATATATCACAATCTTCTAAGCGCCATGACTTGATTTTTTTACTGGCTTTTTTCAAAGCAATTATTTCTGCATGACCGGTTGGATCTTGTTTGGTCTCGCGCTGATTATAAGCTTTAGAAATTATCTTATTATCTTTAACAACTACCGCCCCAATTGGTACTTCACCTTTTTTATAGGCTTTTTTAGCTTCTTTTAGGGCTCTTTTCATAAATTTATTCATCTTTTGGTTTGCCAGGTACTTCATGGGCGTGTCTAGAACGCGCCTCATATGCTTCGTCAGCTCCAATTACGATTAACGGTTCATCGTACTTAGCAGGTTTGCCATTAACAATTCTTTGGGTTCTAGTTGCAGGTTCACCAGTTTTCATACAAATTGCAGTAAGTTTGGTGACAAACTCAGCTTTTGCTAATAAAAACGGCATAGGACCAAACGGCTCGCCTCTAAAATCAGTATCAAGCCCACCGATTATAACTCTAATTCCTTGATCGGCTAATTTATCGGCTACCTTTACAATTCCCATATCAAAAAATTGCGCCTCATCAATAATTACTGCATCAACGCTAGGATTAATATAGTTAAATATTTCACTGCTGTTGTCGATAAAGTAGGCTTTGGCTCTGCGATTACTATGTGAGACAATTTCAGATGTTGAATATCTATTATCTATTTTAGGATTAAAAACTAAAGTATTTTGTTTGGCATACTCTAATCTTTTTAATCTCCTTATTAATTCTTCGGTTTTACCGGCAAACATTGGTCCGCAGACAACTTCTATAAAACCGCGTTTATATGTTTGATACATATTTATTCCCCTTATTTATTAAAAAACGTGACTGATCACGTTTTTATTTTTTTATTTGTTTTCTTGTTTGTTTTTATCGTTTAAGCCATAACGTTTGTTAAATCTTTCAACGCGTCCTTGTGCTTGAACAAAAGTTTGTTGGCCGGTGTAAAATGGATGACAGTTTGAACATGTATCTACTTTAATTTCTTGGGCAACAGATCCGACTTCAAATTCGTTTCCACAAGTTGAACAAATAACTTTGGCTATATTGTATTTTGGGTGAATTTTCTCTTTCATTTTTATTTTCTCCTTCCGCCATGTCTATTTAATAAACATGATAAGTTTTATACCTTTTTGATTATAACATGTTAGTTTTTAATTAGCAAGTTTAATATCTATCTTAAAGTGTTTTTTCATTGTTCTGTTATCCAAAATCATTTGCGGTTTGCAACTTTTGCAAGCGTCTTTTTAAATGATGTTTTGGTTTTGCGTAATTCTTCTAAAATATTTTTATGTTGAGCTTTTTTTAATTCGTCTTTAGATTGAAACCAATCTTTCGTAACTTTTAAAAATTGTCTTGCAATTAAACCAGTAATAAAACCGGTAATAATGCTGGCAAAGGCCATTAAGGCTAGATAAGCTAACAAGCCTTCTCCTATTAAGAAATAACCAACTATTACTTGACCAACGGTATGCATGATAGCTCCAAAGATTGATGTACCGATAATTCCAAAAATCTTAATTTTTTTAACTAATCCCATCGTAACTACTGCCAGAAAGGCGCCGGCTAGTCCCATCCAAAAAACCGGACCTAAAAATCTACCTGGTAATAATAAAGACACCAATAACACTCTTAATAAAGTTAGTGAAAAAGCCGGTTTAAAGCCATAGCTATAAAGCAAGATTAAAGCAACTATATTGGCTAGTCCGATTTTAGCAGCTGGAATTGGAATAACAACGATATAGTTTTCGACAATATTTAAAATAATTGAGATTGCTAGTAGCATTGACATAGTTACTAGTCTTCTAAGTTGAAGGGTTTGTTTTGTCATAGTATTAGGTCAAAGTTATTACCTGATCTAAAGGTAATCGTTACATTGTTAGGCATACAAATAATCGCCCCTCTTCCAGTCCAGCCTTGCAGACTACAAAAATTATGAGGTGAATTTTCTTCTGATACACGAATTTCGTTTGTTACAAAATTAATTTCTACAACGACTTCTTGTCGTTCGTTGTTGATCTTATAATCGCCTAAAATAGTAACAAAGTGTTTTAGGTCGATAATTTCATATCTAGGATAGTCTTGACTTTGTTGTTTGTTGATATTAATGCTTTGCATATCAAAATCAACCGTGACATAGGTTTCTAATTTATAGTTAATTTCAGCAATTGAAGGATTAGCTTTAGGCCAAAAGTGGTAATTTAGATAACCAACCCCAAAAGCTAATATTAAAATAATAAAAAGGGCTAGATCTTTAAATAATTCTGGTCTTTTAAAACTTGATTGCTTATTTTTATATAAAAGAATCGTTCCTATGATTAAAATCGCAATTACAAAAATTGAAAGGCCTAAAATTAGATAACGTCCTATTTTATTAGCACCTTCAATATTGTTTTCTAAAACGATATTAATCTTTTCGGTTTTATTAATAATATTATTAGTATGTGTTTCGTAAAAGGCGCCTTCCGCTTCAGCTTGTGCAAGCCCTTCATCTAACATTCCTTTTGGCATCGAAAACAAAGCGGTTGAATAGGCGTCCATCGCACCGGCGTCTTTACCAACAATAGTTAATGCGTGGTAATTAGCTGCCGGCATTTTAGTTTTAGGATTTATGATATGGTGATATCTAATTCCTTCATATAAAAAATATTGCAAGTTGTTGCCAGAAGTTGTAATAGTTTGATTAGTAACGTAAACTACCGCATAGTATAGGCGGTTGCTGTTAACAGGGTCTTGAATGGCGATGCTGTAGTTTGTTTGATCGGGTTTTTCGCCAACCGCAATTGAAGACTGACCACTATTGATCATATAATAGTTGGTATTGTTTGCCAGTAAGTAATCCTTAGCTAGGTTTGTTACATAACCTTTAGCTATTCCGCCTAAATCTAGTTTTACGCCTTCTTTAATTTTGACATAATAAAGACCATTTTCTTCAATAAATTCAATTGGATCAGTTACAACTTGATAGTTGTTGGCTTGATTTAAAATTAATTGGAATTCATTTTTAGGCATTTCCTGATATTTATATTTAGTGACGCCTTCTTTCCATATATCGATTAAATTTCCGATGGTATAGTCAAAATAACCGTCGGTTTCGATTCTTAAGCTTTCAGCATATAATAATAAATCATAGAGTTCTTTGTCAACTTCGTGATTAACATTAAACGCTTGATTAATTAGACTTAGATTGGTTTTTAAATTATAAACATTTTCTGATGACAAATCATTAAAACTATCAGTTAAATAATGATACTTTCTAAATAGATTTTCAATATATTCAAATTGTTCATTTGTCTTGGCCGAATCCTTATTATAGATTGTTAAGATGACGGTTGTATCCATAACGTTTTCAATTAATTTACTTTGCTTAATATAATCTTCTTCGGCATAAACCGTATTTACATTAAAAAGCACTAAAATTAGTGCTATAAAAATTAAAATTATTAAATTCTTTTTTATAGTTAAGTTGTGCTTTTTAGTCATTGTTATAATTAATAGTCGCAGTTTTTAGGTGTCCTTGGAAACGAGATAACGTCTCTAATGTTTTCAATACCAGTTACAAACATAATCATTCTTTCAAAACCCATACCAAAACCAGAAGATGTTGTTCCACCATATTTTCTTAACTTAATATACCAATCAATTCCTTCTGAGTGCATGTTAAGTTCTTGCATTCTTTTTTCTAGTAACTCGAGTCTTTCTTCTCTTTGTGAGCCACCGATTAATTCTCCACTACCAGAAACCAATAAGTCAACTGCCGCAACCGTTTCGTTATCATCATTAAGCCTCATATAAAAAGCTTTGATATCTTTTGGCCAATCAGTAATAAAAACTGGCGATTTAAAATGAACATCAGTTAAATATTTTTCATGTTCTTTGGCTAAATCTTTACCGTATTCAGGTAGATATTCAAACTTTTGATTAGCTTCTTTTAAAATGGTTATGGCATCGTGATGTTTAACCTTTTGAAACGGCTTATTAAGCACATTTTCTAGCCTATCTATTAGTGACTTATCAACAAAATTATTAAATAATTCCATCTCTTCAGGTAGTTTTTCAAAGGCTACTTTAATTAAATATTTCACCATTTCTTCAGCAATTTCCATATTACCATTTAAGTCACAAAAAGCCATCTCTGGTTCAATCATCCAAAATTCAGCCGCATGAGTCGGTGTATTGGAGTTTTCTGAACGAAATGTCGGGCCAAAAGTATAAACGTTTCTAAAAGCTTGGGCGTAAGCTTCGGCATGAAGTTGACCGGTTACTGTTAAAAAGACTTCTTTGCCGAAAAAGTCTTTACTAAAGTCTTTTTCACCTGGTTTAAGAGCTGTAACAGTAAACATTTCACCCGCTCCTTCACCGTCGTTTGATGTGATAATTGGTGATTGAACATAAATAAAGCCTTTATCTTGAAAAAACTGATGAACCGCAAAAGCTAAAACCGATCTAGTTCTAAAAATTGCGTTGTATAAGTTTGTTCTTGGTCTTAAATAGGCTTGTTCACGCAAAAATTCGCGCGTATGTCTTTTAGCTTGAATTGGAAAGTTTTCGCCTGCGTCTTTAATAATCGTTATTTCGCTAGCTTTGATTTCATAAGTTTGTTTGCGCTCTGGCGTTAAATAGACTTTGCCTATAACTTTTATTGAACTACCAACTGAAATCTTTTGAACATCTTTAAAATTACTTAAATCTAAATCATAAACGATTTGGGTGTTAGTAAGTTTCGTCCCATCATTTAGCATAATAAAGCCAAATTCTTTTTGGGCCCGATTGCTTCTAACCCAACCGCTTAAGGTAATAGTTTTATCGCCGTATTTTTCTAGGTCTAAAGTCAATTCTTTTATCGTCATTATGGTCTTCCTCGCTTTATTTTATTCGACATATTTCAAATAGTAAATATGTTCAACCCCGTTTTTATCAACTTCAAAATAATATGAAATATAAATATCTGGGGACAATATTATATCGTTGATGCTAACGATAAAACCATCGTTATTTAAATTAACTATTTTTTTACCGTTTTCATCCAAAACACTTTCATAAACTCTTACAACAAAATCTGAGCAATAATATTTTTCTTTTGTATCTAACCAAAATAAATAATTATAAGGAACATTGTTTAAATATAATTCAAAAGCGTTATTTGTTGCTGCTTCTCTAACTTCATTGGTGGTGTTTACTCTTAAACCAATAAATTTATCGCGGTAATATCCCCGCCAATATTTAGAGTAATAGTCATCTTCGGTTCGAAAATTCTTTACTCCAAAATAATTTTGTGTAATACTTGGTGTAGCACTTTTTAAGTGATCATTATTAGAATGCCCGTCTTCATCATATTTAACTTTATGAAAAATATAATCAGAAATTTTCTCACCTTCCGATAGATATCCCGCCATATCAATTACAAAATTATCTTCGAATACTAAAGCGGCATGGCCACCAAAATAATACGAGATAAATTGATGAACAACCGCAACCGAAGGAAAGGGTGATTCTTGTGAGACTAAGATGTCTCCAAGATACCCAGGATATAATCGTCCACTTTCAATCGTAAACGCTGGGTTTTCATCGGGGTTATTTGATTTTACATAATAAAATTTTCTTTCTTCGGTGCTTAACTCTTCATCATAGATAGCGGCATTAATAAATGCAGCTATTTTTTTATCTGCCATGATATTTTCATAAGTAGATAGCCCAAATGAATAAAAAATTGCCCCAAGAATCAAAAATAATAAAACCGACAAGACTTTTTTCATAGTTTAATTATATCACATTATAAATAAACACTTTAGTGTTATTTAGTTATTTTTTTAGCTTAATAATAAGAACTCTTTCCCGATCTTCGCCTTCTGAAACAGTCTCAATATCGCGCCATTCAGCTAATTTAGTATGGATGATTCTTCTTTCAAAAGAATTAATATCAGCTAACCTTACTGGAATTCCCGTTCTTAGTACTTCTTTAGCGGTTTTAGTTGCAAGTATTTCTAATTGCTTCTTACGATTATCATGATAACCACCAATATCTAAATTGATTAAGATTTTATCTTCTGTAAATTGATTTAAGTATAGTCTTAATAAGTTTTGTAGCGCGTTTAAGTTTTTTCCGCCTCTTCCAATTAAAAGGGCGTTTTCTGAAGTTTGAATATTGAAAATAATTTGATTTTCATCAACAATATTTCTAATTTCCATTTTTACGTCTATTCCCATCGCCGCTAATACTTTTTCTAAATATAGTTTTCCTTCGGTTACTAAGCTAACGTTTGTTGTTGCTTGATAGGTTATTAAATTAGTAATACCAAACATTCCTTTTTTTTCTTTTATAACTTCTAGAGTTATTTTATCAGCCGAAACTTGAAGTTCCTCTGCTGCTAATATTAATGCGTCTTCTAATGTTTTAGCTTCTATTTCAATTGATTTTAATTTCATATTATTCCGCCTTTACTTCTGTTTCTTTTTTAGCTTTTTTAGTCTTTTTAACTTTAACATCGATAACTTTTTTATCTTTCTTTTCTCTTTTGAAAAAAGCAGCTACTTTTTGTTTGAAGGTTTTTTCTGGCTCAGTTCCAAATAAATCGGCATTTTGTTTAGCTAGATAAGCTTTTTTATTGGTATATTTGTGGATTAATGCTTGGAAAATAGAGAAGGTATTACCAACAATCCAGTAAAAAGCAATCGCATTTCCTTGAAGTGAGAAAACAACCATCATCGCAATCATTACAAAGCTTACAATTTTCATTGTTTTAGCTTGTTGGTTGGCTTGTGAATCTTGTTGTTTGTTCATTTCAGTCGTTTTTTTCATGTAATCTGGTTTTTTAGCCGATATAAATTGAAGTAGATACATAGTTGCACCGACAACTAAAGCTAATATAATTGATACCCAAGCGATACCATCATTCATACCGGTTGTTAAATCAATTCCCACAATTGAAGTGGTTTTAGAAATTACATCGGTATACATACCGCCAGGAATAGTTATTCTGTTGACGGTTTGGTAAACTGCGATAAAAATTGGCATTTGTAAAAACGGCATTAACATTGAACTCATACCAATCTTATATTTCTTATAGATTTTAGCCATTTCCATCTGCATCATTTGTTGACTTTGTTTATCAGTTTTACCTTGATATTTTCTTTGTAGTCTTTGAATTTCAGGTTGTGCTTCGTTCATTCTAGATGACATGGAGTTAGTTTTAGCATAAATCGGCCAAGCAATCGTTCTAACTATAATGGTTGTAAATAAAATACCAACTGAAAAATAACCACCAAACGAAGTTAATTGCATAATCCAAGCGACCCAGTTGACTAAAAACCAGTCAAACCAAGTCGATGACTTGTAGTTAATTGGGTTTTGTCCGCCTTGAACTGTAACATCAAATCCCGGATTTAGTTCGGCATTGGATTCAAGATCAAAAGAAACCTTATAACTGCCGGCTTTATATTTAACATTGGCATATTTGTCTTTTAAAATTTCTTCTGGGGTTGCTCTACCTTCTGAAATAATCATCTCTGGAGTAATTGTTTGAATAACTTCTTCAAATTTTTCATCTGTTTCATTATATTGAACTTTAACGACTTCTAAACCTTGATTTAGATGGTTTTGGTCAAATTCATAGCCGACTTGATGTAAGAAAAGATAATTGTTCGGGTTTTTTGAACCATCTTCATGTTCTATTTCATTAAACCTAAAAACATAAAACGAATAAAACTTATCTTGATTAGTTAAGTTTGAATCAATTTCTTTATTATTAATAATATATTTGTAGCTAGTCTTTAGCTCCGGATTACTCGTATCAGTAATTTCCATTTCATACAAATGCGGGTTAGTCGAAGAAATTGGTTTAATATTTTTGTTATATCCGCTTGAATTTTCATAAATTTCAATTACTTGACCAGTGTCCATAATTCGATAAACTTTAACCCCTTTAAAGTTATAAGCCTCATCATTAACGACATTTGTTGGTGCACTAACTACAATTCTAACCGCAACCGGTTTTTTACCGCAACCCGCTAAGGTAACAAGTAAAACGATTGCTATAATACCAAATAAAATATTTCTAAATTTCTTGTACATTTCGTTCCTCCATTATATTGGCTTTTAATAATAATTCTTTTAGTGTGTTAGACATTTCTTCATAATTTAGAGATTTTGCATTTGCTTTACAAACAACCACAAAATCAAAAGCTAATATTTTTTCTTTAATACTATGAAGAATGTGTCTAATTCTTCTTTTAATTAGGTTTCTTTCTACAGCATTTCCATATTTCTTACCAACCGAAATGGCAAATCTAAAGTGATTTTCATTTGATTGATACAAAATATTAAAATATTGATTAGCAATTTTATTTTTTTTACCAAAGAGTGCATCAATTTCGTTTTGATTTTTTATAATATATTCTTTGTTCATAGTTATCAAATAAAAAAACTACCAAAAATTAAAATATTTTCTGGTAGTCCTGGTATCCAATATTTTATAATTATTGTACTGATATTCTTGCGCGGCCCTTAGCTCTTCTTCTTGATAGTACAGCTCTACCGCCTGGTGTAGCCATTCTGGCTCTAAAACCATGTGTTCTCTGATGTTTAATTTTACTTGGTTGATATGTTCTTTTCACTTTCAAAACCACCTTTCACACGAAACAATGCTTTATTAGTATATCAAATAATATTTATATTATCAACTAATATAATGTTTTTATTATTTATCCAATATTTGCTAATTATATTTAGAAAAAAAACTTAAAAAAAGATTTATTTCCTTAAATTGTGGATAATATTTTTAGGTTTTTTCCACCTATTTTCAACATTTTATATTTGTGGAAAAAAGATAATTGGCTTGTTAAGCATTTTCTAGACATTTTATCCACAATTTGTCCACAGCCATTTAAAAATCTCTTAATAATTATCCACAAATCTTGTGGAAAACTTTTAATTTTGTTTATGATATTATAGTATGTAGTTAAAGGGGACGGGAAGATGAATAAGTATGAATTATTATGGCAAAAAATTTTAGAGGAACTGGAATCTATTTATGATCCAGAAACTTTTAACGACTTATTTAGACCATTAAAGTCTATTTATCTTTTCCATAATAATCATATCTATATTTTAGTCGAAAACGAATTTACTAAAAACCGCATCAATCAAATTCATATTAAAAAAATTAATGAATTAGCTAAAAGATTCCATAAGGATGAATTAGTTGATTTTATTTTTATAACTAATACAAAAGATCTTCCATCTGAGCTACAAGAAAAATCCGATTATTCAGTTAATACTAACTATGAAATGACCGGTTTAAATGCTAATTATACCTTCCCAACCTTTGTGGTTGGTAAGTCCAATAATTATGCTTTTTCAGTTTCAATGATTGTAGCCGATCAACTAGGTACCGCTCATAATCCTCTATACATATTTGGTGACGTTGGCTTAGGTAAGACTCACTTGATGCAAGCCATCGGCAATAAAGCTATTGAAAACAACATTAATTCCAAGGTTTTATATGTTAAATCTGATATTTTTGTTGAAGAATACTATGCTCATTTTAAAAATCAAATGATGGATGAATTTAACGAAAAATATCGTTCAGTTGATGTTTTATTAATCGATGATATTCAAATGTTAAGCGGGGCAACCCAAACCCAGTTAGAATTTTTTAAATTGTTTGAAATCTTACATTCAAGAAATAAACAAATCGTTATAACTAGTGATAAACCCGCTTCTGAACTTAAAAAAATCATGGATCGTTTGACTTCTCGTTTTCAATGGGGCCTATCGGTTGATATCAAAATTCCTGATGCTCAACATCGCCTTGATATTTTAAAAAAGAAGTTAGCTGCTGAATTTGACCCAAACACCTATCAAGATGTCCCAATCGATGCCCTAGAATATATTGCTTCTGTCTTTTCTACTAATATTAGAGAGCTTGAAGGAGCATTAAATAGGGCAATGACATATACAAAAATACATAAATTAAAACCAAGTGTTAAAAATTTTAAAATTGCTTTAGAATCTTTAGTCAACACTAGAATTAAAAGCGATCAATTAAATGAAAACAATTACGATAAGATTCAAAGTGTTGTTGCTGATTTTTACTCAATCAAAGTTGAAGACATGATCGGTAAAAAAAGAGATTATAAATCAACTTTACCGCGTCATATAGCGATGTATCTAATTAAATATTTATATGATGTTCCTTATAAAACGATTGGTGAATTGTTTGGAAATCGCGATCATTCTTCTGTTTTAAGTGCCTGTTCTAAAATTGAAAACGAATTAGAAAGCGATCCAATTTTAAAAAAAGCAATTGAAGATATTACTAAAAAATTAGGTGTTGAGAAATAATGGGATATTTGTTTATAAATTATTAACAATATGGTATAATAAAAGGACAGTTAAGCCTTTTAATTATATTATCCACATTCCAACAGCCCTTAATAATAATAAATTTTAATATAAATAAATTAAACCAAAAAAGGAGATGGACATATGAATTTCCAAATTAACAGAAACATATTATTAAATAACTTATTAATAGCTCAAAGAGGTCTACCTAATAAAACACCTCTACCAGTTTTAAACGCTATTAAAATAGAAGTTAATCCCGATCATTTAATTTTGACTACATCAAATAGTGATTTAGCAATTCAAGTTTTAGTCGATGACGAATCATTAAAAGTTGTTCAAACTGGAAAAATAGCTATTCCTGGAAAATTTTTAATTGAAATCGTTCGAAAAATTGATTCTAATTTAATTGAATTTTCTTTAGTTGATAATAAAATAGTTACAATTAAAGCCGATCGTTCAGAATTTAATTTAAGATTAATGGATGTATTAGATTATCCTGAAGTTGATTTCTTAGAAAACAACGAACCAATCGAATTAGATAGTGAAATTATTAAATCAATTATTAGTGAAACTAACTTCGCCACTGCAAACAATGAAAAAAGACCAATCTTAACCGGTGTTCATTTTTCAAATGTTGACAATAATTTAATTGCTGTTTCAACCGATAGTTATCGCTTGTCTCAAAAAAGACTTCAGCTAAGAAATCAACCAAGTGACTTTAATTTTGTTATCCCTAGTAAAAGTCTAGATGAATTATCAAGAATTTTAGATATAGCTTCTGACAATATCCAAATTTTTTCAACTTCAAACAAAGTTTTATTTAAATTTCCTAATATTTTATTTCAAACAAGACTATTAGAAGGAAAATATCCTGATACCGAAAGAATTATTCCGGTTGATTTTCCAATTATTATCCCTTTTAATAAAGAAGAATTATTATCGGCAGTTGAAAGAGTTGCCCTACTATCACCAAAAGACCGTGAAACTAACTACAATATTATTAGATTAACCTTAAGACCAGATAAAATTGTTGAAATTAGTTCAACAAACACTGAAGTTGGAGATGCTTTAGAAGAAGTTATTCCTACTTCAGAAGTAAAAGGAACAACCCTTCGTATCTCATTTAGTTCCAAATATTTAATCGAAGCCTTAAAATCTTTTAGATCACCAGAAATTATTATTAGCTTCGCAGGCGATGTTAAACCATTTGTTTTAACCGGCTCTAGAGATATCGGTTTACTTCACCTAATTTTACCAGTTAGAATTGATTAATTAACTTTTTAAATTAACGCCATTTAACAACGGCGTTTTTTTATTTTTTTAAATTAAAATCAAAAACAAGCCTTAAATTTCATTTTTAAGGCTTTTTTACTAATAAAAAGTATCTAACTATCATTAAAAATAAAATACTCAAAATACTTCTATTTTTCTTATATTATGTTATAATATAAATATAAAATAGGTGAATAGATGAAAACAGTTAAAATTAATACTGAATATATTACATTAGGTCAACTTTTAAAAATGTTAGATTTAATTAGTTCTGGTGGTGAGGCTAAGTTTTTTTTAGCTACAACTACCGTCTTAATTAATGACATTCAAGACCAAAGACGCGGAAAAAAAATTTATCCTAAAGACCGAGTAGAAATACTTGGAATTACTTATAAAATCGATGCTAAATAAAATCACTTTAATTAATTTTAGAAACCATCAAAAAGAGATAATTGAATTTAAAAAACCAATTACTTACTTAACTGGTTATAACGGCATAGGAAAAACAGCGATCTTAGAAGCGATTTACTTTTCATTTACGACTAAGTCTTTTAGAACTTCTAATGACCGCGATTTAATTTTTAATAACCAAGAGTTTTCTAAAATGAATTTAGAATTAAATAATCAAAATATTGAAATAGTAATTTCTAAAAAAGGCAAAAAAATTAAAGTAAATGGAGTTGAAAAAAGACGTTTAAGCGACTATATTGGCGATTTTAATGCCGTTTTATTCGTCCCTGAGGATATTAATCTAATTAGAGGAACTCCGGCAAATAGGCGCGAATTTGTCGATTTAGAAATGTTTCAACTCGATAAAAGATATTTAAATTTATTAAATAAATATCAAAAAGTTTTAAAGCAAAGAAACTCTTTGTTAAAAAACTTAAAAATTAATGATGATTATACATTTTTAAATATTTTAGGGGAACAACTTTTAGAAATAGGATTAGAAATTATTGAAAAAAGAAAAGAATTTATTAATTATTTAAATGAATATATTAATAAATTTGAATTGTTACCTAATAAAAAAATTAACATAGTTTATAAACCAAACGTTGAAATAGAACAATTTCAACAAAGCATTAGAAAAAAACAAAACCAAGACATTTTATATGAAACGACCTTAAACGGTCCCCATAAAGATGATTTCATCGTTTTCTTTGATGAAAAAGATGCTAAGGTGTTTGCTTCTTCTGGGGAACAACGATTAATTGTTTTATCATTAAAACTAGCTTTATTAAAGGTAATTGAATTAAAAACTAAAAGAAAACCAATTTTATTGCTAGATGATGTTTTAAGTGATTTAGATGAAACAAGAAAAGAGCTTTTCTTAACTAAATTACCCAACACAAACCAAATTATTATGACCAGTGTTGAAAAAATTAATGAAAATAACCAAATTGAAATAATCAATATAAACAAAGGAGTGGTTTAAATTGCAAAATCAAAGAAATAACGATTATGATGCAAAACAGATTCAAATATTAGAAGGATTAGAGGCGGTAAGACATCGCCCTGCAATGTATATCGGTTCGACAGGTAGCAAAGGACTACACCATTTAGTCTGGGAAATTGTCGATAACTCAATTGATGAAGTTTTGGCTGGATATGCCAGCCATATTTTAGTTGAAATATTAAAAGGAAACTACATTAGAGTAACCGATGATGGCAGGGGAATTCCAATCGACACCCATGAAAAAACTCATCTTTCAGCTTTAGAAACAATTTTAACGGTTTTACATGCTGGTGGTAAGTTTGATGGACAAGCCTATAAAGTAGCCGGAGGGCTACACGGAGTAGGGGCTTCGGTAGTAAACGCTCTTTCAGAAGAGTTTATCGCTGAAGTTTTTCGTGATGGAAATCACTATAAACAAACTTATTCTTATGGTAAACCAACTAGTAAAGTTGAAATAGTTGGGCCAAGCGATAAAAATGGTACAACGATTACATTTAAATTCGATTCTAAAATATTTGTTGATACAACCGAATATGATTATGATGCCTTAAGAGGGCGTATTCAACAATTAGCCTTTTTAAATAAAGGGTTAAGAATTATCTTAATTGATGATCGTGGCCAAGTAGCAATTGAAAACTCCTATCAATACGAAGGCGGTTTAATTGAATATGTTGAATTTTTAAATGATAACCGTCCAAAAATTAATCAAGAAGTTATTTATATTGAAAAAGAAGTTGATAGCATTAACGTTGAAATATCAATGCAATACAACGAATCTTTTTCCGAAAGTATTCACTCTTTCGCTAATAATATTAGAACTGAAGAAGGGGGAATGCATTTAGATGGATTTAAGATGGCTTTAACTAGAGTCTTAAATAAATATGGAAATGAACATAACCTCTTTAAAAAAGACGAGCCTTTTATCGGTGAAGACACCAGAGAAGGATTAATCGGTTTAATTTCAGTTAAACATCCTAATCCACAATTTGAAGGACAAACTAAAACCAAATTAGGTAACCCAGAAGTTAGACAATTAACAAGTCAAATTGTTGGTGAAGGCTTTGAAAGATTTTTACTAGAAAATCCTGAAGACGCTAAAGCAATTTTTGAAAAATGTTTAAGAGCTTCAAGAGCTAGAATCGCCTCTA
>CAZRWC010000010.1:0-25751 GCA_964603705.1 uncultured Acholeplasmataceae bacterium | reverse complement strand
CAACATCAAGAGTTCATGCTGATCCAGAAATGATTTATGTCTTTACCGGTTGGTATAAAGATGCTGAATTAACTGAATTATATGTGTTCTCAGAATCAGTTCTTGTAGCAATGACTTTACATGCTGGTTGGACAGCTGTAGAAGCAAGCGCTGTTGTAGTATCATTTAATACTAAGACATCTCAAGTAATTGCACCAGTTGTAGTTGCTCAAGGTGGAAGCGTTGCTAAACCAGCAGATCCAGAAAGAGCTGGCTTTGTATTTAAGGGTTGGTATTTAACAGCTCGCGGTTTAACTTGGTTAGAACCAGAAGCAGTTAAGTTCCCTCTTGTTGTAGAAGAAGTTTCATTTACACTACATGCATATTATGAACCAATTAATTCTAAGACTCATAATTGGTCTAGAAACGAAACATATATTACAAGCATGCAGTCAAGCACTGTTTTAGTTCTTAACCCATTTACATATCATTGGGGTCATGAAAATGATTATATGAACTTAATGTCAACTCCATTATATTCATCTGAAATTGACTGGGATTTAGCTATTAAAGACGGCGTTGCTGATTTCCCTGGCGACTTCTCTAAGATTGGTGTAGCAGGTGGATTCTCAATTGACGCACTAGACTATATTAATATTTTAGCTGGCGCAACTAGATTCCCTGTTGACGAATATGATGACGAACACTTAACGGCAGATGGAAAATATGACCGTGATAAAGCATCTACTTATAGATCTAAAAAATGGACATATCACCTAAACCCAGATGTGGTTTTCGAAGACGGTACACCAGTTACTGCTTATACTTATGAATTTACTCTAAAACAATTTTTAGATCCAGTACAAAATAACTACCGTGCTAACTCATATTATAAGACTGATGAAAATAGAAATGGTTATGCAATTCTAAACGCATTTGAATATTACACAGCTAAAGAAGGAGTTACATGGGAAAATGTTGGATTTAAAGTAATCGATCAATATACATTTGAAGTAGAAACTTGGGAAGAAATTTCACAAGCTAATGCGGTTAGTTTTGGATCAATGACTTTAGTTCATCCAGCAAAATATACTGCATCATTAACTAGTGGTGGAACAAGTTCAACTTATGGAACACCTAAGACTCCATTTATTTCTTATGGACCTTATGTAATGAAATCATGGGATGAAAACCAAAAGATAGTCTTTAATAAAAACTATGATTATATTTTAAAAGGAACTATTAACTATAAGAGCCAAGAAATTCAAGTTGTTGATAATATTGACCAACAATATCTACTATTTGATAGAGGCGAATTATCTGTAGTTGGACTTTCAAAAGACTATTATGATAAGTATGTTGAACGCCCAGGTATTAAGACATCTTATAACGGATATCCACAAAATATCCATATAAACTTAGCTGAACCAAAAACTGATGTAAATAAAGTTGTACATCCAACTATTATGTATGATGTTGAATTTAGACAAGCTTTATTCTATGGATTTGATACTAAATACTATGCAAATAGTGTTTATAAACCAAATACACCATCAATGTTCCCAATGCCAGGTAATGCTAAGAACTATGTTCTAGATCCAATTCCTTATTCTAAATCTCCACAACACGCATTAGTTTTACAACAATTCGGTATTGTAGATGATTCAGGATTTATTCCAGAAAGAGCCAAAACATTATTCGATAGAGCTTATGATAGATGGGAAGCTGCAGCTGTTGAAAATACAGGACCAGTTAAACTAATTTTAGTTTCTGAAAATGATGACTTCAGTAGAGACTTAGCAACTTATATAAAACAAGCTTATGAAGATTTATTTGGTAGAGATAAATTTGAAGTTGTTATTAAAGAAATGGATAGAGCCAAATTAACTCAAGAAGTTAAGACTTGGAACTTTGACATTTTTATAGGAAACGTTGGTTTTGATCTTAATACAGATGCTTATTTCCAATATCCAGCAATTGCATTCTACGGAACAGCAATTGGTGGAAGTGACTTAGGTATGTCTCAACCATATGATATGTCAAACAGACATTGGGTACCTCTAAATGTTCCTTCATATGATGCAAAAGCAATTATTCCAGGTGAATATGCTGATACTCAAGCCTTTGTAGATTACTTAAATTCTGCTCCTGAATATGCAGGCACTAAGTATACTCAATCATATGTTGTAGGTGGTTTAATTACAGGTTCTACTGATAGTTATGTATATGCTTATACAAACGATACAGCAGACTATGTTTATTCAATGGTTGAAATCGATTTAACTAATACATTTGATTATATGGACGAATTAGATTCAGCTGAACTTAAAGATCGAGGTTTAACTTGGTTCTATAACCAACTTAAAGCCACAGATGATAAAACCGCTGGTATCTATATCGGTACATTATATGACTTGTTATGGGAAGTTGTATTTGCTGCAGCAGATCCGTACTCAGCAGCTATGAAAGAACCATTTGCTGGTGCAGGAGAAGATTTATTAAACATCTTAGCGGCGTTTGAAATAGTCTTCTTAGAAAATGTTCCAATGATACCAACAGTTGAGCGTTCAAGTGCAACACTTTATGCTGATAACGTAGTAATTGAATGGCCAGAATATTCACAAGTATTTGGATGGGGAGCAGCTAGATATAGATATCTAAACACCGACCCAGATTTCCAATAGTATTCAATATTTAGAATTGAAATTAAATTTTAAATAAAAGTATTATGTGAGGATATTGCCTGAGATTTTTGTCTCAGGCAATATTTATCACTAAATAATGAAAAAAGTAATATTGTTTTAAATAACGGAAAATAATCTGTTTACTGTTATTTAAGATAATATTATATCGAGAAGGGTGTGACACAATGTTTAAATATTTTTTAAAGAGAATTTCTTTAATGCTGTTTACGTTTGTTATTACGGTGTTTATATATTTTGTTTTTATTAAAATGATACCTGATAACCATGTTTCCGGTGTTGGACAAGATGATATTTGGTATGAAAAATTTAAAGCATTAGAAGGATGGGATAAACCGATCATTGTTCAGTTTGGCTTGTGGGTGAAAAATATTTTTACTACGGGTTCTTTTGGTGTTGATAGCATAACTGGTCGCGATGTATCAGAAGCATATTTTAGCAAAATTCCAGCCTCTATTAAAATTAATATAGTTCCTTATTTATTATCGATTCCACTAGCGATAGGGCTAGGGGTAACTGCTGCTTTATATAAAAATAAATGGCCAGATACAATAATTTCTATTGGGGTTATTATCTTTATATCGGTGCCGTTTTTTGTTGTCGCGGTTTTAGCGCAATATATATTTCATTTTAAATTAGGTTGGGCTTCGAGTTACCAAATAGCCCCCTTATCAGAAATGGCGATATATGGTAGGTGGCATATAATTAAATCTTACATTTTCCCAGTAATTATTTTAACTATTACTGGTATTCCAGGTTTAACTAGATCAATTAGAGCAGAATTAACTGAACAATTAACACAAGACTATATTTTATTAGCAAGATCTAAAGGTTTAACTAGACAACAAGCTACCTTTAGACATGCTCTTAAAAATGCAATGGTGCCATTTTTACCTGGTATATTTATTGGTATTATTGGTGTAATGAGCGGTGGTATTATTACCGAACAAATCTTTAGAGTTGATGGGACAGGAAGAATTTATTTAGCGGCTTTTAATAGTAGAAACTTCCCGATGTTAATGTTAATTACGGTATTTGGTCAATTTCTAACCTTATTAACAAGTATTGTTGGTGACTTATCATATACACTATTTGATCCTAGAGTAAGAATTGGTGGAGGTAAAATAGCATGATTGAAATAGATAAGTCCAAGTTTGTTATGGTTCATGATGCGGAGGATCGTATTGTTGACCACGCAATGGAATCAAAAGAAGTCGGATATTATAAAGACTCATGGAATAGATTTAAGAAAAATAAGGCATCGTTAATTGCTTTTATTATCATCTGTATTTTATTTTTCTTTGTTTTGATTGGACCATACATGAAAGTTTATACATTACCACAGGATGACCCAACAGCGGCATCAAGATTAGAATATCTTATTCCTAAAGTTCCGGGCCTAGAAAAGTTAGGTATATTCAATGGTGAGAAAAAAGTAAAAACTGGTAAACAGTTTTTAACTTATATGTATCATAGTGATTTTGGTAAAGGAATTATTAAATCCGGTTTGCCAGAAGAAATTATGAATGAAACAGATATTGATGTTGCATTGCAAATGGCAGTTGCTCATGAATTAGACGAGTTTGAAGTAGTTGTTGATTACTATAAATATTTAAATTACACTATTTCATATATGCCGATTGATTATTTTAAAACAATAGAAGAAAACAAAAAATTAGGCGAAGAAAGGCAAGATCAACACAGAGATCCGCTGGCGGCTGTTAGAAAAACTAAGACACAAGCCGAATTTTTAGAACTTATGGAAAGAAATGTCATTATTGATATTTTAGATATTATTAAAAGTCCTAATTTAGAAGATCCTAGTAAACCATATTTCCAATATGAAATAAGAGAAGATCAATTTATGTCATCTTTAAGTCAGTTACCTGAAGATACTTATTTTTGGTTTGGAACCAACGCCCAAGGTAAAGATTTATTTACTGAACTTTGGAAGGGCGCTAGAATATCTTTGTTGATGGCTTTATCAGTTTTAATCGTAAACACAACGGTAGGATTAACATTAGGATCTATCATTGGTTATTATGGCGGTGTAGTTGACTTAATTTTTGACCGTGTCGTAGAAATTGTTTCCTCGCTTCCGTTTATGTCTGTTCTAACTTTGTTAACCTTAAGATTTGGTAGCGCCTTATGGGTCATCTTATTAGCCTTTACTGCAACGGGCTGGATTGGTTCTTATGGTACGGGACGAATGCAGTTTTATCGTTTTAAAAACCGAGAATACGTCCTTGCGGCCAGAACCTTAGGGGCTTCTGATGCAAGAATTATGTTTAAACATATTTTTCCTAATACATTAGGTTATATTGTAACAGGCTATGCATTAGCCATACCGGCCTTTGTTTTTACTGAAGCTACCTATTCATTTTTAGGTATTATTAATTATGGTAAAACAACTAGTGTGGGTATGTTATTAGAAAATGGACAAAAAATGATGCAAACTCAACCACACTTATTAATTTATCCAGCCTTATATATCGCGATCTTAATGATTGCTTTTAACTTATTTGGTAATGGCTTAAGAGATGCGTTTAACCCATCATTGAGAGGGGCTGACGAATAATGAATAATAAAATATTAGAAGTTAAAAATCTACAACTGTCCTTTAAAACTCAATATGGTATTTTGCAAGCAATTCGCGGTGTTTCATTTGATTTATATAAAGGTGAAACTCTAGCAATCGTTGGTGAATCAGGCTCTGGAAAAAGCGTGACCGCTAGAGCGATTACGGGATTACTAGCTCCAAATGCGATTTATGAAGATGGTTCAATTTTTTATCAAGGTCAAGACTTGATGCAATTACCAGAAGAAGCTTTTCATCAAGTAAGAGGAACAAAGATTTCCATGATATTCCAAGACCCAATGAGCAGTTTAAATCCAATTATGCGCGTGGGACAACAAATTTCTGAAGCTCTAAGATTTAAATTAGGCATGCCTAAGAAAATGGCAAAAGAAAGAGCAATTGAATTGATGGAACAAGTAGGAATTCCTGAAGCTGAAAAACGTTATACACAATTTCCATTTCAATTTTCAGGCGGGATGAGACAAAGAATCGTTATTTCTATTGCCTTGGCCAACAATGCCGAAATATTGATTTGTGACGAACCGACTACCGCGCTTGACGTTACTATCCAAGGACAAATCCTAGATTTAATTAATAGATTGAAAAAAGAACGCGATTTATCGGTTATCTTTATTACACATGACCTTGGGGTTGTGGCTAACGTGGCTGATAGAATTGCTGTTATGTATGCAGGAAGAATTGTTGAAATTGGTACGGCAGATGAGGTGTTTTATAATCCTAAACACCCATATACATGGGCGTTATTATCATCAATGCCTAATCTAGCAACCTCTAAGAAATTAGATGCAATTGCTGGCACACCACCTAATATGATTTATCCACCAAAAGGTGATGCGTTTGCTCCAAGAAATAAATATGCTATGCAAATTGATTTTGAGGAACAACCACCACTATTTAAGATTTCTGGCACACATTATGCAGCAACATGGTTACTCCATCCAGACGCACCAAAAGTTGAATTACCAGATGCAGTCAAAACCTTAAAAGAAAACAGAGGTGTTAAACGATGAAAAAAGAACACTTAAATGTCGATTATGATAATAAAGTATTAGAAGTTAAAAATCTTAAAAAATATTTTTATGTTGGAACAGGTAAAAACAAATTAACTGTACCAGCAGTTGATGATGTTTCTTTTGATATTTATAAACGTGAAGTTTTTGGTTTAGTTGGTGAATCTGGTTGCGGTAAGACAACCACCGGAAGAACAATTATTAAACTTTATAAACCAACTGATGGTTCCGTAGACTTAAATGGCGAAAGAATTACGGCCGGTTATTTAAGCAATAAAATAAATATAGCAAACATTAAAAAAGAAACAAAAGAAAAATTATTATTTTATCATCCCCAAAAATATCAAAGACATCTAATTAAAACCAAAGCTAATTCAGAAAAGGAACTGCTTAAATATGATATTAATAAAATTAATCATGATCTTGAATTAGAAATTGATAAAGCAAAAAAAGAACTTGATGAATATAACGCTGAACTATATCGACTAAAAAGTTTATATAACTTAAGTGTAGAAAATATTAATTACAACTACAAACTAAATAAAAATAAACAACTAGACTTAACAATTAATAGTGCACTTAGAGAATATAAACTAAGAAAAGAAATTGACGAAACAACTTATAACCGTAAAGTTCAAGGTTTAAAAGATTCAGCAGCTTTAGAAAAAGAAATAATTGAAAGTCGCTTAGCGGCTTTAAAAGAAGAATATGATGTAATAGTTGCCGAAACTAAAGAAAAATTTGAACCGCTTGTTGCTGAAGCAGAAGCGAATAAGTTAACAAAAGAAGATATTAAACCGGAACTAACAATCATTAAAGAAAAACGAAAAGAAGCGTTAATAGAAAGTAAAAACAATTATATAGCAGCAAAAGCCAATTTAGTTAGCCCAAATCACGAAGAAGTCCATAAAAATGTGCACGCTTTAAAGGTGGAAGCAAAATTAAAAATTGCTGAAATTAATGCAAAAATTGCTGAAATTAAAAAACAAGCTGCTAATGAAATGAGCGCTGTTATTAGAGAAAACATCGTACTTTCAGAAGACGAAAAAATCGAACAACAAGCAGCAATTGAAAAAATAAAGCAAGAAGCAAAAGAAGCAATTGAACAAGAAAAAGCAATCATTCGCTATATTAAAGAATCTAATAAAAATATCAAATCTTTAGAAGCTTCAAGAAATATGCAAATGATTTTCCAAGATCCAATTTCCTCTTTAAACCCAAGAATGACAGTAAGAGAAATAGTTGGAGAAGGTTTAATCGTTCAAGGCGGATACAGTAAAGCTGAAATCGAAGAAAAAGTAGTTGAAGCTTTAAAATTAGTTGGATTATCACCTGACTTTGTCGCTAGATATCCACATGAATTTAGTGGCGGTCAAAGACAAAGATTAGGAATAGCAAGAGCTTTAATTATGAATCCTAATTTTATTATTGCTGACGAACCAATTAGTTCGCTTGACGTTTCAATTAGAGCTCAAATTATTAACTTATTAACTGAACTTAGAGAAGAATTAGGACTAACAATTTTATTTATTGCTCACGACTTATCTGTAGTAAGATTTTTCTGTGATCGAATTGCTGTAATGTATTATGGTAAAATTGTTGAAATGGCACCAAGTGAAGAACTATTTGCTCATCCAATGCATCCATATACAATTTCTTTATTATCAGCCATTCCACAACCAGACCCTGACTATGAAAAAGGCAGAAAGAAAATTGATTACAACCCAAGAATGCACGATTATCGAGTTGACAAACCAACTTTAAGAGATATTGCACCAGGACACCAAGTTTTAGCTAACGAAAAAGAGTTTCTGGCTATGAAGATTAAATACGAAGAACAAACAAAAGCCTTAAAACAACAAGCTATCAAAAAAGGAGGTAAAAGTTTATGAAAAAAGTATTAACTTTATTACTTTCTTTAGTTTTAGTTTTCACCTTGTCGGCCTGTCGTGATAAAAAATCATCTGATGATAGTGTCAACGTTATATTTTATACATATCACGGAGGAACTGATGTTTCTAACCTATATCACGTTTCGCCATATACTTTAGTTGAAAGACCAGAAGATCCAACTAGAGTTGGTTATACATTTACTGGCTGGTATACAGATTTAAATCAACAATTACCTTGGTTTTTTGAAACAGACTTAGTTGGTACCAAATCGATGGTTTTATATGCCGGCTGGACTCCTGCTATCTATCAAATAATTTATCATACTGCGGAAGGAACGCTGCCTGAAGGAGCAAGAACAACTTTCAAAACTGGCGATAATGTCGCACTTCCAAGAGCATCTAAAGAAGGTTATACTTTTAAGGGCTGGTATACATATGACCAAGCTATTACACCAACCAAACCTGGCGACAACGGATATCAATCACTGCCACCTGGATTAACTAAAGACTTTGAAATTTATGCTCACTATACTGGAATTGAAATAGCAGTTATTTTTAGAATCGTATTTCCTGGCGACGCAAAAGACAAACCAGAATCACCAGGAACTATTCAATATGAATATGGTTCAGTTATTGACTTTATTGATTATGGAGAAGTTGGCGGCTATCGCTTTGTTGGCTGGAATACTGCTAGAGAACCATCTGAAGAGAGCACATATTATTACAATGGCGATATTTTAAAAAGAAAAAATAACTTGATATTATATTCAATATGGGAAAAAATTTAGAAAAAAATAAATTAAATTTTTATCAAAAAAAGAGAAGATTAATTCTCTTTTTTCTAATAGCAACACCGCTTGTCTTGTTTGGTTCATTTATAGGACTTTATTTTTCAAGCGTTGACAACAATATTTTATATGGCATTTATTTAGTGGTCGGAGTTCTTTATTTATTTTTATTAATTTATTTGAAAGGAAAATTTCAAACCTATGATATTTACTTTCAATATTTGTTAATGTTAAAAAATAAAAGAGAACCATATAAATTACATAAAAAAATATTTACCGATAATTGGTTATTAGATTTTAAAAGAAATGATTTTAAATTAGAAGTTGATAATCACCATTTCCAATTATATTCAAAATATTATAAAAAAAGTTATGAAGCATATTTAATAAAACAAACCTTAGTTTTAATTGTAATTGCAAAACACGAACAATTCGATTTTTATTCCGAAGCTATTAATCGCGAAATTGAAAGAATTGATTATCAAAAGAATAAGATACGAAAACAAGTTGTTTTACAATTTAAAAGATATTCTCAATTAAATGAGGAAAATATTAATCAAATAGAGCAAATAATTAATTATAAGGAAGGTAAAAACCAACTAATTCATATAACAGCCGGTTATTTTGATAAAACAAATCAACTCTATTTTTTAGAACCGAAAAAGAAGTATCCAAGTAAACACTATTTTTTTGGCTGTCAATTAATTAAACAATTTGCCTATATTAACGAGGACAATCATGAAAAACGATCATAATAAAAAAGAAAAGTTCACAATAGTTGACCAAGAAGAATCGTTTTTGATTAAAGACGATCAAATTGAAGATCCTATTATTGAAACTGAAGCAGAAAAAATTGAAAAAACTGCTGAAGAACTTAAGAAAAAAGAAAGAATCCAAAAAATAAAAAAATATTTAATTACCGCCTTAATTATGACGGTAATTTCAGGAATTATTTTTGTTTTATTGATGCTATATCAGCGAGACTGGACACTTATGAATATTGGTAATTCAATTACATTTACATGTATATTGATTTTTTTTGCTGGTTGGATTATGTTTGTTTGGAATCACAATATTTTATCGCCACTTATTCATGGTGTTAAGACTTTTGGTTTAATGTTGGTTGGAAAAAAACCTAAGTTAAAGTATTATGATTATATGAAAAAGGTAGAGGAAGAACCTATTCCCAAATACTATATTTTTACTTGTTTTATTACTGCACTTGTTTTGCTTATTCCAGCGATAGTTTTAACAATCATAACATCTTAGAAGGCCATGCCTTCTTTTTTGTTAATAAGGTCTTTTTAAAAAAGAAATTAAAATAATAAATTTTCTTTTAAATGTAACCTATAATTAGTAAATAATAGAGATATATAGTATAATTATTAGTGGTCGAGGTGATAAGATGGCAACATTAAAAATAGTTAATCTTCACGCAACAATCGAAGATAAAGAAATATTAAAAGGCATAAACTTAACAATAAATAGCGGCGAAGTCCACGCTTTATTAGGGCCTAACGGAACGGGTAAATCAACCCTAGCTAGTGTAATTATGGGTAATCCTAGATATACAGTAACTAAGGGAGAAATCTATCTAGACGACAAAAATGTTTTAGAAATGTCAGTTGACGAAAGGGCTAGAGCGGGTATTTTTTTAGCTTTTCAAAATCCAATCGAAGTACCTGGCGTTACCAATAATTCCTTTATGCGTGAATCGTTATCAGCTATAAAAGGTGAGAGAGTTAAATTAATTGAGTTTGCGCTAGAGTATGAAAAAATGGCGGAAGAATTAGAAATGAAAAAGGATCTTCCACATCGCTATTTAAATGAAGGCTTTTCTGGTGGCGAGAAAAAAAGAAATGAAATTTTACAAATGAAGGTCTTAAAACCTAAGTTTGCTTTATTAGATGAAATAGATTCGGGACTTGATGTAGATGCATTAAGAATTGTTGGAGAAAATGTCAGTCAAGAAATGGGCCCTAATTTGGGAATTTTAATAATAACGCATTATCAAAGAATGTTAAATTATATTAAACCTAGTCATGTTCACGTGATTAGTGATGGTAAAATTGTCCTTTCTGGCGGCATAGAAATCGTTAATAAAATTGAAGAAGAAGGATACAATTGGTTATAATGAATTTAATAGTTAATCAAGATAATAACAATTTAATGATTGATAATCTCGAAATTAAAGAAATTACGATTAAAGAAAATCTAAACGCAAATATTTTTATAAAAACAATAAATTCTAGAGATTTAAAGATTGATATTAAGGCTAACAGTCAGATAAATTTGTTACTCCCGCTTGAAATTAAATATCCTAACAATTTTGTTATAATTAATCTTGACCGCGATGCTAGATTAAATTTATATAGTTTTAATTTTAATGAAATACAAGATATTAAACTAAATGTTAATTTAATTGAAAGCTCAGCCGAAGTTAATTATAAAGGTATTTTTATTGCGAATTCGAATATAAAACAAAATATTGAGGCGATAATTGAAAATAAAGCACCCATAACTAGTGGCGAAATTTTAATCATTGGGATTAGCAAAGCAAATTCTAATATATCGATTAATGGAATTAGTAAAATACATCAGGGTATGTCAAAATCAAGTAATTTTCAAAGTTTAAAAGGCTTCATAAGCGATAACTCATCCTTAACTTTAAATCCGATTTTATTAATCGATGAGTTTGATGTTAAAGCTGGTCATGGAGCGTCTTCTGGTATAATTGATGAAGAAATTATTTATTACTTAATGACACGGGGTTTAAGCAAAAATAAAGCTAAACAATTGTATTTATTAGGACAAGTTGAACCAGTTATTAATGAAATTTGGAATCAAGACTTAAAAGACCTTTTAACTGAGAAAGTCAAGGAGGCGGTTTAATGTATAAAAATATGTTTAGTTTTTATAAATTTAATCCTGATGTGGTTTATTTTGATACTGCCGCAACCGCATTAAAGCTTGATGAAGCGATTAACGTAACAACCAATTATTATAAGAAAAACGGCATGAACATCGATCGTGGTGTCTATAATCTTTCTTATGAAGCTACTGAGATGTATGAAAATGCGAGACTTACGATCGCCAATTATTTAAATGCCGAAGTAGAAGAAATAGTTTTTACAAAGGGAACGACTGAAGCACTTAATTTGGTAGCAAATTCTGCGAATCTATTTTTAGAAAAAGACGATGAGTTAATTACAACCGAATTAGAACACAACTCATCTATTTTACCTTGGATAAATAAATCAAAAGAAATAGGCTTTAAAATAAATTATCTGCCTTTAACAGATGATTTAAAGATTACGGTCGAAAACTTTCAAAAAACTATTACAAAAAAATCAAAAGTTTTAGTAATTACCCATCTTTCTAATGTTTTAGGATATATTACGCCAATTAAAGAAATAGTTGAAATAGCTCATAAAAATAAGATGATTGTAATTCTTGATAGTGCTCAAGGAGCTCCAAGATTAAAAATTGATGTTAAAGATTTAGGAATCGATTTTCTAGCCTTTTCTGGTCATAAATTTTATGGTCCAACTGGAATTGGTGTTTTATATGGCGAAAAAAATTTACTTAATAAGCTAAGTAATTTTGAAGTTGGCGGTCACATGGTAGACTTTGTTTCAAAAGAAGAAGTCATTTATAAAGATATTCCTCATCGTTTTGAAGCCGGTACTGCCCCGATTGCCGCAGCAATTGGTTTAGGTAAAGCGGTTGAAATTATCGACAAGATTGGAATTGAAATGATCGCTAAACATGAGCTAGAACTAGCAAAATATGCCCTAAGCAAATTAAAACAAATCAAAGGCATCACCATCCATAATAAAGAAGTTGAGTCAGGTATTATTTCATTTAATATTGATGGAGTTCATCCTCATGATGCGGCTAGTTTTTATGATATGGAAAAAATTTGTTTAAGAGCGGGTACGCATTGCGCCCATATTTTAATGAATAAATTAGGGCTAGAAGGCGGCGGTTTAAGGATTTCTTTTGGTTTTTATAATAATAAAAAAGAAGTCGACTATTTTATAACTGCGACTAATAAAATTGTTAATTATTTTAAGGGGGTATTATGAAAATAGAAGATTTATATCGTGAAGTTATTCTTGAACATTATAAAAACCCTCAAAATAAAGGTTTAATAAAAGATGAAAGATATCACGAAGTGCACTTGTTTAATGCTAGTTGTGGTGATGATGTTATCGTTCAAGTTTATGTAAATAATCAGCGAGTAGAAGATATAAGATATGAAGGTAAAGGTTGTTCGATTTGTTGTTCGAGTGCTAGTGTGATGACGACGCAAATTAAAAATCAAACCTTAGAAGACGCTTTTAAAATAATCGAAGAATATTTTAAATTAGTTAAAGGCGAAGCTTTTAACGATAAAATACTAAATGGCGAGCCCTTGGCATACCAAGGAGTTACCAAGTTTCCAGCAAGAGTTAGATGTGCAACAATCGCTTGGAAAGCATGTGAAACAGCCTTAAAGGAATCGGAAAATGAAAAACAATAAAGAAATAATCGGTGATTATAAATACGGTTTTAAAACAAAGTCCAAAGAAATAAAAAGCACGGGTAAAGGGCTTAGTAAAGAAGTTGTCATTCAAATTTCAAAAGCCAAAAACGAACCGAAATGGATGCTTGATTACCGTTTGGATAGTTATGAAAAATTTAAAAAAATCGAAAACCCAAAATGGGGACCAGATTTATCAAAAATAGATTTCAATGATTTCACATATTTTATAAGGTCAGTTGATTCGGTTAAAAACGACTGGGATGATGTGCCAGAAGAAATTAAAACAACTTTTGAAAGATTAGGAATTCCTGAAGCCGAAAGAGCTTATTTAGCAGGTGTTTCGACTCAATTCGAATCTGAAGTAGTCTATCATTCAACGCAAAAAGAATTAGATGATTTAGGAATTATTTATTTAGACACAGATACGGCTTTAAAAAAATATCCGAAATTATTTAAACAATATTTTGCTACAGTAGTTAGCAATTCCGATAATAAATATGCGGCTTTAAACGGAGCTGTTTGGAGTGGCGGCTCATTTATTTATGTTCCAAAAGGAGCCAATTTAGATAAACCAATTCAATCATACTTTCGAATGAACTCTAATCAATTAGGTCAATTCGAAAGAACGTTGATTATTGTTGAAGAAGGTGCTTCAATTAATTATGTTGAAGGATGTACCGCCCCAACCTATTCAAAAGATAGTTTACATGCTGCTATCGTTGAAGTTATTGTTTTAAAAAATGGTAAGGCTAGATACACAACCATTCAAAATTGGTCTTCTAATGTTTTAAATTTAGTCACCAAAAGAGCTCATGTTTATCAAAACGCTAAAATGGAATGGATAGATGGTAATATGGGATCCCATATCAATATGAAATACCCCTCATGTGTTTTAAAAGAAGAAAATGCGAGTGGAGCGATGATTTCGATTGCGGTGGCCGGAAAAGGCCAAGTTCAAGATGCAGGAGCAAAAATGATTCATTTAGCTCCTAACACAAATTCAACGATTATTTCCAAATCAATTAGTCATAATGGTGGAGCAGTAAATTATCGCGGAAAAGTCTTTATTAGTAAAGAAGCAATAAACTCTCACGCCAATATTGAATGCGACACCATCATACTTGATGACATTTCTACTTCTGATACCATACCAATTAATATTATTGAGAATAATCAATCAATGTTAGAGCATGAAGCTACCGTTTCTAAAATAAACGAAGACCAACTATATTATTTAATGAGTCGCGGACTTAATAAAGAACAAGCAACTGAAATGATAGTCATGGGATTTATTGAACCATTTTCAAAAGAATTACCAATGGAATATGCGATTGAATTAAATCAGCTTTTGAAAATGGAGATGGAAGGTTCAATTGGATAAATATTGTTTTATAAGAGGTATTAATA
Organism: uncultured Acholeplasmataceae bacterium; assembly: GCA_964603705.1. GTDB lineage: Bacteria > Bacillota_I > Bacilli_A > Acholeplasmatales > Acholeplasmataceae > CAZRWC01. The sequence goes on along the minus strand of CAZRWC010000010.1, from coordinate 10,846 downwards.
ATGTATAAGTTTGTTTATATAGTTTCAAAAGACCCGATTGATTTTTATCAATCCGGTGTAATTGAAATCTTTCAAGCAATTTCATCAATTAATAAAGTGGTTGTAACTAAAAAAACAGCTACACTATACTTTTCTAATGCTTTGGAATTGTCAATTGAAGAAATTGCCAACATTCTAAATACTGACTTATATTTAAAACTTACCATTTTTGAATCTGATCACTATAATCATTTAACGGATTTAAAAGAGGATTTAAAAAAAGTTGCAATTAAACTTGATAATAACCCCTTTAGTTATGATAATTTTTATTATAACTATATTGACCTTGTTTATGATGAAATTAAAAAACCGTTATCCGAAGCAATTAAAAAAAGGATTTTAAAGTCATATTATAACGATCAAGAAATGTATAAAGTTTTAGAAACCTTTTTTAACAACAACAGCAACACCTCAACAGCAGCTAAAGAATTATATATGCATCGCAACACTTTAATTCAAAAAATCGATAAATTTCATGAAGTTACCGGTTATAACCCCAAAAACTTCAAAGAGGCAGTTATTATTTATCAAATAATTAAAAAACAATAAATAAATGTGCACAATGCACATTTTTTTTATATTAAGTTTTTGTTAATATATAAGTATCAAAGATATAAAGGAGAATATTATGGCAACATTAAAATTACAAAACATGGATAAAGTATATCCGAATGGTGTACAAGCAGTTTTTAACTTTAACTTAGAAATAAGAGACAAAGAATTTATTGCTTTTGTTGGACCATCAGGTTGTGGAAAATCAACCACGCTTAGAATGATAGCAGGACTAGAAGAAATTACTTCAGGTCAATTATTTATTGACGACCGTTTAGTTAACGACGTTCCACCAAAAGATAGAAACATCGCGATGGTTTTCCAAAGCTACGCATTATATCCACATATGAGTGTATATGATAATATGGCTTTTGGATTAAAATTGAGAAAAATGCCAAAACTTGAAATTGATGAAAAAGTTCAAGATGCAGCTGAAATTTTAGGTTTAACTCAATACTTAAGAAGAAAACCGAAAGCCTTATCAGGAGGCCAACGTCAAAGGGTTGCCCTAGGGCGTGCAATCGTTCGTAACGCGAAAGTGTTTTTAATGGATGAACCATTATCAAACCTTGATGCTAAATTAAGAGTTCAAATGCGCGGTGAATTAATAAAACTTCATAACCGTTTAGAAACAACAACTATTTATGTAACGCATGACCAAATCGAAGCTATGACAATGGCAAATCGAATTGTTGTTATGAAAGATGGTTATATTATGCAAGTAGGAACACCAAAAGAAATTTATGACCATCCAGACAATATATTTGTTGGTGGTTTTATTGGTACACCACCTATGAACTTCATTGAAGGAGTTATTACCAAAGACGGTTATTTTAAAGTTGACAATTATAGTTTAAAAATTCCAGAAGGAAAAATGGAATTAGTTAAAGTTAATAATATGATAAATGTTCCAATTTTATTAGGAATTAGACCAGAAGACATTCATGATGATGAAGTTGTTATGAAAGCATACCCAGAATCAGTAGTTGATATAGTAGTTGACGTAGCTGAATTATTAGGAGCTCAAACTCATATTCACTCTAATTTAGGAAACCAACAATTTTCAGCCGCAGTAGATGCTAGATATGATGTTCGTTTAGGAAACAAAATTAAATTAGTATTTGATATGAATAAATGCCACTTTTTTGATCCTGAATCAGAATTAAGGTTAAAAGAAGATGGAAATGTCAAATTAATTAGAGAAGAAATTAAACGTCAAAAACTTGAAGAAGAAGCAAGAAGAATTAAAGAAGAAGAAGAACTAGAAGCATTAAAAGAAACAGATCCAAAAGCCTATGAAGAATTAATTGCTAAACGTGAAAAAGATGCTAAAAAAGAATTAAAAGAACAAGCAAAACTTCAACCACAAGGCGAAAAGAAAACTTTAAGAGATAGATGGTTTGAAGCGTCATTAGAAAGAAAACGTTTGAAAAAAGAAGCAGAAGAAAGAAAAGCTTTGGAAGAAGCGGAACAAGAAGAATCTGAAGAATAAAAATTAGAGGCTGAAAAGCCTCTTTTTTCTTGAAAAAAATGATTAAATATATTAAGAACAACCACAAAGGTTCGATAATTTATAAAACAAGTAATGATATTCAAACTTCTTTTTTCAATCTTACAGTCATTAAAAAAATATGCATTAATAATTTATTTACTTATGAAGGATTTATTGAATCTTTTCAAAAAAACTTCGGGTCAAAAAATTTAATTCCAATTTACATCAATAAAAACAATCAGTTTTTTCCAATCCAAAAAGTGAAAGATTATGATAACATTTGGATTAATTTTGCAGCAATTTTGAAAATAATAAACAAAGAAAATCAAGTTATAGTTAACTTTATCGACAATTCAACCCTAATACTACCTCAAAAGTTTAGTAAAATCGAAAAACAGCTAAATATTTTGAAAAATCTTGAAAAACACATATTGAAACGTTTTCATTCTCATTTTTATTAAAAATGAACTAAGATAGTGATATAATAATTTTGGTATCCCAAAGATATGTAACAAGGAGTAGAAATAATGAAAAAAACGATTAAAGATTTAGATTTACAAAATAAACGGGTTTTAATAAGGGTAGATTTTAACGTTCCAATTCATGGCGGCATAATCACCGACGATAATCGAATTATTCAAGCCCTACCAACGATTAACTACGCCATTAAAAATGGTGGAAAAGTTATTTTATTATCACACCTAGGAAGAATTAAATCTGAAGATGATTTAGCTAAAAACAGTTTAAAAGCAGTTTCAATAAGACTTCAAGAATTACTTGGCCAAAAGGTGCTTTTTGTTCCTTACACTCGCGGTAAAGAAGTTGAAGAAGCAGTAAACAATTTAAAACCAGGTGAAGTTATGATGTTAGAAAACACTCGTTTTGAAGATTTAGATGGTAAAAAAGAGTCGAAAAACGATCCTGAATTAGGTAAATATTGGGCTTCTTTAGCTGATGTCTTTGTCAACGATGCTTTTGGTACTGCTCACCGTGCTCACGCTTCTAATGTTGGAATTGCGTGTGAGGTTAAAGAAACAGTTGCGGGTTTTTTATTAGAAAAAGAAATTAAATTTATTGGCGAAACAGTTGATCACCCAGCCCGTCCATTTATCGCTATTTTAGGGGGAGCCAAAGTAAGCGATAAGATTGGTGTAATTGAAAACTTATTAAAGGTAGCTGATTACGTTTTAATCGCTGGAGGAATGGCATATACTTTTTTCAAAGCTCAAGGGTATGAAACTGGCACAAGCCTAGTGGAAAATGACAAACTAGATTTAGCAAGAGAACTTCTTGAAAAAGGTAAGGGCAAACTTATCTTGGGAATTGATGTTTATACATCAAAAGAATTTAGTAATGATCATACTAAAAACTTAAGACTTTATACAAATATTCCAAAAGATGAAATGGGAATGGATATAGGACCAGAAACACTTAAACTTTTTAACACCTATTTAAAAGGTGCTAAAACAGTTGTTTGGAATGGACCGGTTGGAGTTTTCGAATTTGAAAACTTTAAGTTAGGGACAGTAGAAATAGCCAAATCACTTGCTAAACTTGAAAATGCTGTTACAATTATTGGCGGTGGAGATTCAGCTGCGGCAGTTATCGAAAATAATTTGGCAGATGGCTTTACCCACATTTCAACCGGTGGAGGAGCATCTTTAGAATACTTAGAAGGTAAAAAACTTCCAGGTATTGAATGTGTTTGTGAAAAATAATGATTGATATTGGTAAAAAAATTAGAGAATTAAGATTAGGAAACGGTCTAACTCAAGAAGAATTAGCTAACCGTTTAGAACTGACGAAAGGTTATATTTCTCAGTTAGAAAATAATCTTACTTCACCTTCAATTCAAACTTTATTTTCTATTTTAGAAGTTTTAGGAACCGATGTTCACGAATTTTTCAGTTTAGAAAGTGAAGTTGTTGTAACTTTTAAAAAAGAAGATTTTTATATAAAAGAAGATGAAGATTTAAAAAACCAAATTAGTTGGATAGTTCCAAACGCCCTAAAATATCAGATGGAACCAATTATTATCGAACTGCTACCAGGCGGACAATCTGTTATTGATGACCCACATTCAGGCGAAGAATTTGGATATGTCTTAGAAGGGCAAGTTACATTAGTTATTAATAAAAAAAGATATATTGTTAAGCGGGGCGAAACCTTTTACTATCTCGCATCAAAAGAGCACTACTTATTAAATACAACCAATCAAGTTGCAAAAGTATTATGGGTTTCAACACCACCAATGTTTTAGAGAGGAAGGATTAAAATGATCGAAAGAGAAATTGTCATCGGTAGTACTAATGGCATACACGCTGAATTAGCAGCTAAAGTAGTTCAAACGGCCAATAAGTATTCAGTAGATATCAAATTATATTATAGGGATAAAGTCATTGATTTAAAGTCTATTTTAGGTGTTATGTCCTTAGCGGTCCCTTTTGGGGAAAATGTTAGAATTGTCGCAAGAGGGCCAAGAGCTCAAGAGGCAATTCAAGATATTACAAAGATTTTAGGTTAGTGCTATGAGACGTAAACCGATTATTGCTGGTAATTGGAAGATGTATAAAACTAGAGATGACGCGCTTGATTTTATTTATCGCGTCAATGGAAAAATGCCAAGTATTGACTTGGTTGAAACGGTTTTATTTACATCACCAATTTACTTAAGAACTTTAGTTAAAAGACAAGAAGAAAGCCTAAGAATTGGCGCCCAAAATATGCATTTTGAAAAAGAAGGTGCCTATACGGGTGAAATTTCTGCAAGCATGTTGAAAAACATTGGCGTAACTTGGATTTTAATTGGACATAGCGAAAGAAGACAATATTTTAATGAAAGCGATGAAACAGTTAATTTAAAATTAAAAAAAGCTTTATCAACCGAATTAAAGCCAATGATTTGCGTTGGTGAATCATTAGAAGTTAGAGAAGCAGGTTTAACGGATTCATTTGTTAAAAATCAAGTTATTAAAGCCTATCAAGATATAAGCGCTGAAGAAGTATTGAAAACAGTTTTAGCTTACGAACCGATTTGGGCGATAGGAACGGGTAAAACTGCTACTCCAAAAGATGCTAATGATACAATTAAAGCCATAAGATTAGTTTTAAAAGAGCTATATGGAAATGATGTTGCAAGGCAAATTAGAATCTTATATGGGGGTTCTGTTAAACCAAACAATTTACCAGATCTTTTAAAAGAATCAGATATTGACGGCGCCTTGATTGGGGGAGCATCATTAGATGCGGCTTCATATTTAGAAATGACGATTCAAGGCTCAGAGAAAAAATAAGATAAAAAAAAACTACATTAAATTAAATGTAGTTTTTTTATAGCTAATTTTTTATTTTAATAATGAAATTCCTCTTTTTGGAACGGTTCCGCCTTTAATAGTTGAAACATCGTTACTGACAATCATTGCCTTCTCATCAATTACTTTAATATCTTGAATTACTTTATCAGAACCCTTGCGATTTACAAAAATTAATAAAACTCGATTATCCCCTTGATAACCATGAGCATCTATTTCAGTAATACCAATTTGTTGTTCACGGATAAATGAGGCGATTTCTAAACTTTTTTCTTGACTAGTAATAACTTGAATCATCACTTTACCAAATGCTAGCCAGCGTTCTAAAATAGAACCGACATAAACTCCGACAGCAAAACCTGCCGCATAAATCACGCCTTTTAAAGGCGCTTCAGTTAACCCGACTAAAACCGAAGAAGCAACAAAAACCCACAATAAAATTTCAATAATTGAAATTAAAGAAGCAAATATACTATATCCTTTATTAACTAAAATTGTTCTAACGGTTCCAATAGCTATTTCAATAACTTTTAAAATAAAAATAACCAAATATATCCACCATTGGGTTGAGGCAAAAAAACTAACAATCCATTCCATATATAATCCTCCTAAAGCAAAACCCTCATTAATATTTTAACACAGACAAATAAAAACACCACAAGCGTGGTGTTAATTATTAACGGTTGTAGAATTCAACAATTAATTGTTCGTTAATTTCTGGTAATATTTCGTTTCTTTCAGGGTATCTTGCAAAAACGCCTTCTTGTTTTTCTTCATCCCAACTAACGAAGTCTAAAGTAACATATTGGTTTTGTTTAGCTTCTTGAACAATTTTTAAGTTTCTTGAAGCTTCTTTTAACGCTACTTTTTGACCTGGTTTTAGTCTAAGTGAAGGAATATCGACCTTCTTGCCATCTACTAAAACGTGACCATGGTTAACTAATTGACGAGCTTGTGCTCTTGTTCGAGCTAGACCTAAACGATAAACAACGTTATCTAATCTTGATTCTAATAGTTTCAAGAAGTCTTCACCATGAACACCTTTAAGTTTACGAGCTTCTAAGAATGTTTTATGAAATTGTTTTTCTGAAACACCATAAGTAAATCTTACTTTTTGTTTTTCAGCTAATTGTAGTCCATAATCACTAATCTTAGAACGACGTTGACCGTGTTGTCCTGGTGGGAAAGGTCTTTTTTTCAGCTCTTTGCCGGTTTCTGATACTGAGTATCCTAAACGACGTGATACTTTCCATGTTGATCCAGTAAATCTTGACATAATTTTTACCTCCTTTATTATTGTAGGTAAAAATACACGTCCTTAATTAGAACATCCCGATTTCCGACTCGCCCTCAAGCAGTAAAGGGTTACTACGCGCTCCTAAAGAGTAGGGATATTTTTAATTAAAATAAGTGCCTGCTTTTACCGACTAAATTATTATATTATAATTAGTTTAAGATGTCAAACGAAGCGTTATAAATTTTAAGAAAAGCTATTATTAAAATGTTAATGCCAAAAAGCTAACTAAAAAATAAAAAATAACAGATATTATAGCATAATTTAGGTTCCTTAAAATAATAATTTTAAAAATAAAAATTAGATAATGATAAAAAATAACGTCTTAATGTTAAAATAGGAATGGTGATGATATGTATAAAAAAGAAATTTTGATTCGTTTTGGCGATTTAATGCTCAAAGGAAAAAATCAAAGTTATTTTGTTAAAAGAATTAAAAGATTAATTAAAGATAAATTATCAGGCTTAGATATAATAATTAAAGACACTTATAATCGAGTCTATTTAGAGTTAGGTGAAGTTGATCTTGAACTAGTGGTTGAAAGATTAAAATTAGTTTCTGGACTTCATTCTTTTAGTTTTGTCTATAAAACTAGTCTTTTGTTTGATGATATTAAAAACACCGCTAAACAACTGTTAATCGATGAATTAAATGAATCCGACGATTTTAAAATTGAAACCAAAAGAGCTAATAAAAAATTACCGTTTACATCCCAAGAGTTTACTCAAAAATTGGCTCCAGCTTTACTAAAAGAATTTCAAGGACAAATCAAAGTTAATGTCAAAAACCCGAAAGAAATATTAAGGGTTGAATTAAGAGAAGAGGCAAGTTATCTCTATTTAAAAACCATTAAAGGCATGGGCGGTTTTCCGGTTGGAACCGGCGGAGAAGCTTTAGCGATGTTAAGCGGGGGAATAGATTCGCCAGTTGCGGCTTATTTGGCGATTAAACAAGGTATTACGATTAACCTACTACATTTTGAATCAAGCCCCTTAACACCGCTTGAATCGGTCGATAAGGTTATCAAATTAGCCGAAATATTAGCCAAATATATGCCTAAAAACAAAATCCAACTATTAGTAGTTCATTTTACTAAAATTCACGAACAAATCCTAACCCATATTCCAGAATCATATCATATTACAATTATGCGCCGAATGATGTATCGAATTGCTGAAGGATTAGCTATAAAACATAAATATCTAGCTATTTTTAACGGTGAATCAATTGGTCAAGTCGCCAGCCAAACACTAGAAAGTCTAAGTGTAGTAGAAGCGGTAACGACTCAGCCTATTATAAGACCACTTGCAACTTACGATAAAAATGATATTATTAAAATAAGTCAAGAAATTGGTACTTATGAGACATCGATTATTCCTTTTGAAGATTGTTGCACGGTTTATGTACCTAAACGACCAGTTATTAAACCCAAAATAGATTTATGTCAACGTTATGAAGAAAACTTTGATTATAAAAAATTTGTTTTAGAAGCGATTGAAAAAACAGAATCACTTATTTTGACCCATGATAATAATTTTAAAATCAGCTTATATGGTTTAGAATTTGATGATGCATATCAAGAATGGAAAAAAGAGCATGATAACATCGAGAAATAACCCTAAAATTAAAGAATATTTTAAATTAAAATCAAAAAAATATCGCGATAAAACTGATTTGTTTTTAATTTATGGTGATCACTTAGTCGAGCAAGCTTTAATTAAAGGTACGATTGTTGAAATATTGACCACTAATCAAAACAGTAGTGGAACTTATATATCACAACCACTTATGAAAGAATTAAGTCAAGGCGATGTGGTTTATGATATTATGGCGGTTTGTAAAAAACAAGCACTAGAAAAAGAATCTGATCTAGTTTTAATTTTTGATGATGTTCAAAACCCAGACAACGCTGGCGCCTTAATTAGAAGCGCGGCCGCTTTTGGCTTTATAAAAATCTATTTTAGTTTAAATAGTTGCGATTTTTATAATGAAAAGTTAATTAGAGCCTCCCAAGGCTCAATTTTTGATGTATCACACGAAAGATGTAACTTAATAACAAAAATAAAGGAACTAAAAACCAAGGGTTATTATATTGTTGGAGCGCATGCCCATCAAAAAGAAAATAAAGTTAATGATCTAAAAAAAATCGCTTTAGTTCTAGGCAATGAAGGGGCTGGAATTTCACAGGAAGTAATTTCTTTATGCGATGCATTAGTTAAAATTCCGACAAAAAATGTTGAAAGCCTAAATGTAGCAGTTGCTGGTTCGATTTTAATGTATGAATGGAGTAAATGATGAAAGTATTAAGTTTTTTTGATTATTTTGAAAAAAATCTTGAAGAACAACTTGCTTTTTTTAGTCAGGCAGAACTACCTTATTTTTCGCTTCGAAAAATTAACGGACTGTCATTTTCAAGTTGGCAAGAAGAAGATATACCAACAATCAAACAACAACTTAATAAAGTAAATACCTATCTATTTGACCCTTTATTATATCCTTTAACTTTTGATGACGAAAAATATTTTGAAAACTTAAAACGGGTTGCCGCATTTATTAAAAAAACTAAAATAAAAAACTTAATGTTAAGAATACCAGCCATCAATGATATTGATATTGAAAGAAAAGAAACTCAAAAGCATCTTTTAAAATTAAGATTAATTTTTAAAAAAATCAATCTATTTTTAGTTCCCGACAACCAAGAAAAACCACTAATCTTTACTTATATCTTTAAAGAACTAAAAACTAGAGGTTTTAAAGCTTTGTTTAGTCCAGTTGACATTTATCAAAAAAACGAATCAATTGCCATGAATTATCGCTTGATTAGAGATGAAATTGGTATCTTTTTAGTTGCTGATATAAATAAAGAAGAAAATCCTACTTTAATTGGTTATGGCGAGATTGAATTAACCGATCAAATTAAAAGGCTTTATCAAAATCGCTACCAAGGAATCGTCTTATACGATTCAAATCTTGATGAAGTAGTAAAACACTTTGATTTAGATTATAAAAAAAGACGCGTCTTAAGCGCGCCTTCTAAAGCTCGTAGTTTATATAAAGATTATTTAAAACAAATCGGCGATGAGGAAACAAAATATTTATCATTTGAAGAAATATTTTTAAACCAAATTGAAGTTTTAAAAATTATTTTCAAAAATTATTTAATCTAGCGATTCGTCTTCTATTTCCCAGGCTGGAGTGGCGTTAGCTAATTCGCTAAACATTTTTTCGGTAAATAATATGCCATTTAAATGATCGTATTCATGTTGAAAAACAATCGCCGGATAATTTTTTAATTCTAAAGTCATTTCTACCAAATCACTGCGATCGGGATTAAAAGCCCAAAAATGAATTGTGATTTCCTGGTGACGCGGTGTTAAAAGACCATAAGTGTCGCGATCAACACTTAAACAGCCCTCACCACCTGGTAAATAAATCATCTGTTCAGATTTACTAATAATTTCCGGATTGATAACGGTAAAAGAGTAATTGTTATTATCATGATCAACAAAATGAACGGCAAACATTTGTTTTAAAATATTTATTTGTGGCGCAGCTAAACCTACAGCCGCCCTTAATTGATATTTTTCAGATATTTCTTCATCTTGAGAATTGGCCACAAATTCTAATAACTCAGTTGCTAAACGCTTATCTCCTTTACTTAAAGGCAGCCTAACCGGTTTAGAAACTTTGTATAAATTAGGGTGTCCCTCTCTAATGATATTACGCATTGTAATCACATTATCACCTCTAAATATATTATAACATAAACAATTAAGGAGCATTATTATGAGACTTGATAAATTATTAGTAAAATTAAAATACGGCTCAAGAAGCGAAGTACAAAAACTGATAAAACAAGGTTTTCTAAAAATTAATAACCAAACGATTACCGATGTTGGTAAAAAAATCGATCCAAATAAAGATGAAATTTTATTAAATGAACAACTAATTTACTATAAATCAGAAATTAATTTAGCAATTTATAAACCAAAAGGTTATTTATCAGCTAATTATGATCCGCTTTATCCAACCGTGATGGAACTTATTAAACCGCCTTACGACAGACAAGATTTTAAGATTGCTGGAAGACTTGATCTAGATAGCGAAGGACTGTTAATTTTAACAACTTTAGGAAAACTAGTTCATGAAATCACTTCC
>CAZRWC010000009.1:21642-26629 GCA_964603705.1 uncultured Acholeplasmataceae bacterium | reverse complement strand
GTTTGTTCATTTTATCGATTTAAATAATGGCTTAAGACATAAAAAAAACGAATACTCTACAATTGATACTTGGATTTCTTTTCTAGGGATGTTAGCAGCGGATAGTTATTATAAAGATTTCGAAGTTTCAAATTTGGTTCAATATTTTATTAATAGGTTTAACTTTCAAAATTTAATATTTGATTATCAAGAAAAAAAATGTTTTCGAATGTCGTATAACCCTGATCAAGATGGAGACTATGTTGAAGGCAAACCAGGTTATATTTATCAGTGGCATATGCTTAGCGAAGCATTAATAGTCTATCCTTTGTTTGCGGCTTTAACCGATAATATTAACGAAGCTCAAGCTTTATATAAAGGCTTTGAAAGACAATTAGAAAAATTTGAAAATTATGAGTTTTATCATACACCAGGAAACGCTTTATTTGTCTATCAATTACCAATTGGTTTTATTGATTTTAGTAAATATGTTGATGAGGATAATATCAATTGGTTTAACAATGCGAAAAACGCCATAAACGCTAATTATTTATCTTCAATTAAAAATCACACCGATCCAGATTTAAAAGAATACGGTTGGGGTGCAACCGCTTCGGATTCACCAAGAGGTTATAGAGTATATGGCCCAATGCCAAACTACTGCCATCTAAATTATCCGGATGGGACATATAGCCCGTCAGCTGTTATTAGTAGTTTGCCATTTTTAAAAGAAATTTCTGAAGTTACTCTAAATAAATTTGATGACTATCAAATTAAAGGTAAATACGGCTATTTTGATTCATTTAACTTAAGAATAAATTGGGTTAGTAACCGTTATTATGCTTTTAATAAAGGAATGGAATTAATTTTTTCCAATTTAGTATTATCAGGTTTAATTCAAAAATTAATTACCGAACATGAATTGATCCAAAAAGGATTAAAAAAACTTGGATTTAGGAGGCTATAATGAGTGCAACCATTAAAGATGTAGCAAAACTAGCGGGAGTATCGATTTCTACCGCCTCATGCGCATTAAATGAAAAAGGCAATGTTAGCGACCAACTTAAGGATAAAATTTTTAAAGCAGCTAAAAAGTTAAACTATCATCCTAATGCGGCTGCTAAACAACTAAAAACCAAAAAAACCGACAACATTGGCGTTTTTATTTATGGTTTCTCAGGTCCAGTTTTTTCAGAGGTGTTGGAAGGTATGAATAAAGCCGCTCAAGAAGAAGGCTACAATTTATTAGTTTCAAGTGGATCGTTATCAGAAAAAATAATTAATCAAAGACAAATTGATGGGGCAATCATTTTTGACTCACATATAAAAGATGAGGTTTTAATCAATTATTCTTTATCAAATTATCCGGTTATATTATTAGATCGAGATTTAGAAGGCGATAATATCTCAAGATCGATTATTAATAATCAAGAAATCGTCTATAATTTTATTTTGCAAATGCAAAAAAAATATCAAAAAATTGCTATGATTACTGGTCCAAATGATTCATACAATGCACTTGGGCGACTAGAAGGTTACAAAGAAGCCCTAAAAACCAAAAACTTACAACCAATTATCTATAAAGGCGATTTCACTTATGAATCAGGGATTGCGATTGGCCAAAAACTAACTAAAGAAGACTTGCCAGATTTAATGTTTTGTGCAAATGATGAAACGGCGATTGGTCTAATGGAAGAAATGAAAAAACAGGGCTATAAAATACCAGAAGATATGGCCATTTGTGGTTTTGATAATATTTTATGGACTAGGCATGTTGAACCTCAACTTACTACGATTGCGATTAACCATACAGAGTGGGGTCATGATGTTGCAAAATCCTTAATAAATTACCTAAAAACTTCTAAATTTTTGGAAATAGGCGATCCTAAACATGAAGTAATATATCGCGCATCAGCATAAGGAGGAAAAATGATTTTAAGAGGAACTCAAAAGTTAATAAACGTCGGAAATGAAATTGTTTTTAGTTTTCTTGAAAGCGGAGATATTTATCAAATCACCCATAAACATAATCAAATTAATATGTATCGTGGCAATTTGATTGATGGCGGCCATTCAAATATCTATCTAAGAATAAAAAACAAAGGAATTACCAAATTAATTGGTACTCAGTCACCCTCATTGTTTATTATTAACGACAATCATGTAAGTTATCGTGGCTCTTTTTTAGAATTAGATTATCAACTTGATTTAATTATTAGTGATTTTGGTTGGCGCTATAAATTTAGGTGTTTAAATAAGATAAGTGATGATATTGAACTATTTTATATTCAAGATATTGGGTTGGCTGATATTAACGCAATTTTAAATAGCGAAGCATATACAGCGCAATATCTAGACTATAGATTTAACAACCAAGAATTATCTATTACTCAAAACCAAGGCAATTACCAAAATTTAAAAATAACTTCTAACCATAATATAAAAGGTTTTTCAACCGATGGACTTGATTTCTTTGGGTTAAATTATAAATATAATCGCATACCACAATATTTATATTTGGATTTACCTAATCGAATCAGACAAGGAGAATCAGCTTATATTGCTTTACAAACTAGTCCAACTAAATTGGTTTTGGATAAAACTATAGATTTCATGGTTTCCTATAATGATCGAAATATATTAGATAAAAGCTTGCCGAAACTAAATAAAGTAGTGAAATCACCCTTTATTTATCAAGTACTCAATGGTAATAAAATCAATAAACCTAAGGGATATGAAATTTTAAATCCCGAATATAGTGATGAAGGAGAATTATTATCGTTTTTTACAAAAGACCATAGCCATATCGTTTTACAACAAAAAGAATTAATTCAAGAAAGAAGCACTGGTAACATTATTTTAACCGGTAATTTTGTTGCCGAAACTAATATTTCATCTTCAACTAATTGGATGAACGGAATTTTTAACTCACACTTTGTTTTAGGAAATACCAATTTTAATAAATTCTTGTCAGTTAATCGTAATCAAATAGTTACTAATAGTTTAACCGGACAAAGAATTTGGCTTAAAAAAGATGACGAATATCAACTTTTAAATATTCCTTCTTATTTTGAAATGAGTTTTAATTATTCTAAATGGTATTACCAGTTCGACGATGATTTAATTGAAATAACATCTTATATGGAATATGGTCATTTAAAAAACCATTTAACATTTAAATCTCACAATAAAATTAAGTATGATTTCATTGTTACACATCAAATTTTAATGAATAGCAATGAAGATCAAGGCGATATTAGCTATGATGATAATTTTGATTTAGTATTTTATCCAAGTAAAAACTCATTGATGAATCAAGTTTTAGCAAATATAAAGTTTGGAATAGAATCAGATAAATACGAATTTACTAAACTTCATGGTTTTGATTTGCCTGGTATTATCGCGATGAGATACCTTAGAAGTGATTTAGAATTAGTTATTGAAGGGGTTTATGAAGATTTTTGTAATTGCGAATATAGTTCATTTGAAGATTCAAAAATAGATTTTAAAAAAGAATATTTAAACTTTACCAATCATTTAAAATTTAAAATTGATAATGATTTTAATCGTTATAATCATCTGTTATATTGGTATACCCATAACGCACTTATTCATTATTATCAACCGCACGGTTTAGAACAATATAATGGAGCCGCTTGGGGAACAAGAGATGTTTTACAAGGACCGTTAGAACTATTCTTAGCACTTGGACATTTTGAGAAAGCTAAAAAGATTATATTAAAAGTTTTTAATAATCAATATCTAAGTGAAAATAGCCAGATGGATGGAAATTTTCCTCAATGGTTTATGTTTGACGAATATTACAAAATAAGAGCTAGCGATTCCCATGCTGATATTATTGTGTGGCCGTTACTAGCACTTGGGCAATATTTAAATTATACAAATGATGAAAAGATTTTAGAAGAAGAAGTTTCATATGTGAAATTTGAATCGATGACTTTTACTAACTTAAGTCCAATTAAAGAACATTTAGCGCGATTGATTTCTAATTTAAAACGAAATCAAATCCCAACAACCTCATTACCCAAATATGGTGGCGGTGATTGGAACGATACCTTACAACCATCTAATTATGAACTAAACGAAAAAATGGTAAGTGGCTGGACTTCGGCTCTCTTATATCAAGCCCTTGATTTGCTTTCTAAAAATCTAACTAATTATGAGACGCTTAAATTAGATTTAAACGATTATAAAGTAAAACTTAAAAAAGATTATTTAAAATACATCTGTTTTGAAGAAAAACCAGCGGGATTTGTAATTTTTAATAAAAAAAACACTTTATTATTTCATCCAAAGGAAAATGAGATTGGTTTAAAATACCGTTTAATAGCTTATAACCAAGCGATTATAAGTAATTTAATTTCTTTTAATAACCTTCCATCTATTAATAAATTGGTTGAGGAAAATTTAAAATTTGCTGATGGATACCACTTGATGGAAAAACCAGTTTTATATCAAGAAGGAAGAAAAACTTATTTTCAAAGAGCGGAAACTGCCACCAACTTCGGCCGTGAAATTGGCATAATGTATGTTCATGCACACATTAGAAGGATTGAATCCTTGTTATTAATAAATTATGGTAAAGACGCTTATAAAGCCTTTAACATTGTTAATCCAATCGGTTTAAATAAGTATTCTAAGTTGATGGAAACCAGACAGTCTAATGCTTACTTTTCATCGAGTGACGCTAATTTTATTAATCGTTATGAGGCTCAAAATAATTATCATTTATTAAAAGAAAAGAAAATAAATTTTAAAGGTGGTTGGCGAATATATTCAAGTGGCCCAGGAATTTATATAAATCAACTAGTAACCAATTTTTTAGGAATTCAAATTAAAAAGAATTCTTTAATCATCTCACCAGCTTTGCCGGCTAAACTTTCCAACTTAAAAATAACATTTTTTTTAAGTGGAAAAAAGATAACGATTCAATATATTAAAGCTGATTTAAAATCACTTACAATTAACGATAAGCGTGTGAATGCTG
>CAZRWC010000009.1:19698-21632 GCA_964603705.1 uncultured Acholeplasmataceae bacterium | reverse complement strand
GAGTTTTATAAAATAGAAAAATCGGATTTAACAAACGATAACCAAATTATTGTTAAATATTAATTATAGAAAGGGAGCATGGTTTTTATGAAAACATGACGAATTACAAAATTTACAATTATTTCTTTGTTTTGTAGAAATACAGGTGAGCTAGACCAACTTATAGGTTTAGTATCTTGACGTATTTAAAATTAAATTGGGTCCCAAATTTTAATAACGTCATATTTTAATTGATTTGAAATTATTTTGGAATTAACCAAGAGTGTTAATTAATAAGTTAAATTCAATATTTTACAAGGAGGAAAAATATGAAAAGAACTGTAAAATTATTATTATTTATAGGAGTTATTGTTGCAGGAATAATCGGATTAAACGCATGTCAGAAAAAACCGACCGAATTAAACGTTTTATCAGGATTCAGTGGTCATACTGATTATATAATTTCTCAAAATGATGAGAAGGCGTTAGCATTTGATTATGAGAAAGGCTTAGAAGAAGATGCTTCGATAACTAAGTCGGTTAAGGGATTAAAAGACTTTAAAACACTTTTAATTGATGTAGAAGGTTCTGGATCTATTGCGATTATTTTGGAAAATGAAAACGGCACAGAATCTAAGAAAGTTAGTTTATATGTACCAAAAGTGGGCGCGAAATATGAATGGGACCTAAGAAATGATAGCGCCTTCTTAAGTAAGGTTAAAACAATTAGAATTATTGCTGCTCCAGGAAAAACCGAGCAAGACGGGAATGTTAGAATCACTAAGCTAATGTTTATTAACGAATTAGCAGACAATTATGTTATTCAAACTGATTTTTACAATATCCCTTCAAACATTCATGAATATGATGGAGTAGCTGATGAATTTCACTTTAATTCTAAGTGGACTAACAATGAAGCTAACACTGATCAAGAACCTATTTTTGAATTTGAGTATATCGGTGAAAAAGCGGTTGTAAGTTTTGATAAAAAAGGTTCTGATTATTCATGGGCGTTTTTCTACACCTTAATTAAAGGTGATTTTAGCGGTTTTGATTATATGATCTTTAGAGTTAAAGGCACTGCAGGCCCGAAAATTGTCGCTAAATTTGAATATACTGGTGGAGAAATTGAATCTAGTGTTGTTCTAAACGGCGACGAACAAGAAATTGCGATTGATTTTACCTCACTAACAGCCGAACAAAAGAAAACTATTAGTCGAGTTTTAATCTTTGGTGATGCTGGTGTTTCTAATACGCAAGGAACATTTGAAATATTAGATGCTTATCTGACAGCAGATTATACAATTGATGATCCAATTGTCTATAATATTTACAATGGAACAGATGAAGTTTTCAAGATTGGAAACTGGCGTGATTTCGGTGATGCTGTTTATACATTTGAAAAATTAGCTGAATATACTAAACTAACATACAAAAAGAAAGACGCTGGTCAGGATTGGGCATTAGCAATAGCGTATGTTAAAGATAGCGATTTATCACAATTTGAAAGATTAGTTTTCGATGTTCAAGGAGAAAAAAATAAAAAAGCTTTATTTAAACTTGAACTTGATGGAGCTCCAATCGAAAAAGAATTAGTTTTTAGCGGTGATAGAGAAGAAGTTTCAATTGATCTTACAGGATTAACTACTGCTGAATTAAAAACTATTAAGCATGTTATTATCTTTGCCGATCATGCAAAATCTGCCAATGCAACCGGAGAAATTTTACTCTATGATGTCTATTTTGATGTCAATCCACCGGTAGTTTCAGTTGGTATTAATAACAATTATGTTTCTAATGATGCAGGTGTGTATGAATTTACTTATGAAGAAACAACTAAAGTAGATTTTGCTAAAGTTGCAACGCAAGAATGGGCATATTTCTATCGTGAAGTTACAGAAGAAGAAAGAGAAGGACAAAACACTTTAAAGATGGTATTTTTAGGAACACCAGGT
>CAZRWC010000009.1:17288-19598 GCA_964603705.1 uncultured Acholeplasmataceae bacterium | reverse complement strand
AAGCCGAGTTTGCAAGTAAATCATTTAATGAAATTTTATTATTTGCTGAAGGTGGCGTAGCTCCTGTTGCAAGTTCATTTGAAATTCTAAACGCGGTTTTAGAATATCGTTATGACTTTAGAGAACTTGATTTTACTCCAATGTCAGGCTATACATATCAAGTAGATGAAAGTGGTAATTTAGTTATTACCTATACTGATGTTTCAGGTTATATGGCTCAAGTAATTAGTTTCCCTAAAGCAGCCAATGTCTTTAATATCATTGATATGAGAATTGAAACAACTCCAGGGGTTAAAGTTTTATTTAAAGCTAACAATAAAAATGAACACGAACTTATTTTAACAGCTGATGATGAGGGTATTATTTTATATTCTTATGAGTTAGATGAAACGTTGAGTCTAATTTTATTTGTAAATCCAGGTGGAGAAATTGGTGTTTCTGGAACATTAAAGATTACAGAGGCTATTTTAAGATATTACGAAGAACCTGAAATACCACCGGTTTTAGAAGGTATTAATAATAATTATGTTTCTAATGATGCAGGTGTTTATGAGTTTACATATGGCGAAGAAGTAGAAGTTAAGTTTACTAAATCAGATGGTCATGGGTGGGCTTATTTCTATCGTGAAGTTACTGCAGAAGAAAGAGAAGGACAAAACACTTTAAAGATGGTATTTTTAGGAACACCAGGTGATAAAGTGTTAGTTAAACCAAATGACAAAGGCGCATATGAAATGATGCTGACACTTGATGCAAATGGCGAAGCTATATATGAAAAATATATTGACGAGCCGATTGTCAAAATCATTGTTTTTGTAAAACCAGACGAACTAGGAACAGGGACTTTAACAATTGTTGAATCTGGTTTAATGTTTGTTGAAGTACCATTTGAAATTCCAGTTGAAGAATTAAATCATCAAATTGTAGTTGAAGAGTTAATCGATTCTGGCGATGGCGTTTATACATTTGAACAAGTAGGCACCACTATTAAGGTAATTTATGATAAACCAGCCGGACTTGAATGGACAACAATGAGAGTTGATCTAAATACTTATCCTAAATTAAAAGATTATAACTATTTTAAGATTGAGTTAAAAGGAACCCCTGAAAAACAAGTTTTAGTAAAAGTTAACGGCATTGAAAAATGGGTTACATTTGATGCTGAAGGATTAGGACAAGCCGAGTTTGCAAGTAAATCATTTAATGAAATTTTATTATTTGCTGAAGGTGGTGTAGCTCCTATTGCAGGCTCATTTGAAATTCTAAATGCTGTTTTAGAATATCACTTTGATTTTAGTGGAGTGACAATATCTGACAATGATGGTTATCAGTCAACTATTAACGCTAATAATAATTTAGTAATCAACTATACAGATGTTTCTGGTTATATGGCGCAAGTTATTAATTTTCCAGATTTAGAAGGATTTAACGCCATTAAAGTCGTAATAGAAACTACTCCAGGAGTCAAAGTAATGTTTAAACCTAATGATATTGGGGCTTATGAAAAAATTGAAGAAGCTAATGAAGACGGTATTATAGAATATTTCGTTGAAATAGCTGAACCTTCTAAACTAGTCTTCTTTGTTAATCCGGGAGGAGAAAACAAAATTACTGGATCATTATTATTTGTTGAAGCCGTATTGTTATATAAAGAAAAAGTTATCGTCGAAACAAGTCATATAGTTACAATTGATGAATTGCTTGATTCCGGCGATGGTGTTTACACCTTTGAACAAATTGAATCAATTATCAAAGTAACCTATGATAAACCTGAAGGATTTGCCTGGGCAAACATGAAAGTCGATTTAGCTACATACCCTGAATTAAAAGATTTTAATTATTTTAAAATCGAATTAAAGGGTACTCCAGACAAAGAAGTTTTAGTTAAAGTCAATGGCCAAGCAGAAATATTGGTGAAATTTGATGAAAACGGATTAGGCTCAGCTGAATTTGAAAAAGAAGGATTTAATGAAATTTTATTGTTTGCTGAAGGCGGAATAGATTCAATTAGTGGAACATTTGAAATTATTGAAGCTCTTTTAGAATTAAGATAATAATTGGTTTAAACTAATCAAATAATAATATCATTTAAAAATTATTAACGGAAAAGCCACGATTAAAAATTGTGGCTTTTTTCATCTTTAAAGTATTAAAAAAAAATATAAAAGTGATATAATAAAACTGATATGAAAGTGAGGCTAGATAATGAAAATAAAAATTAATCCTGAAGTACAAAAAGCTTTAGATAACAATCAGCCGATTGTTGCTTTAGAATCGACTATAATATCTCATGGCATGCCGTACCCTGAT
>CAZRWC010000009.1:9904-17278 GCA_964603705.1 uncultured Acholeplasmataceae bacterium | reverse complement strand
ATCGAAGATTATTGTGCGAAAATTGAATCCAAAATTGACAAAGAAGTTGAAAAAATTATTAGAGATGAAGGGGCTGTTCCGGCTACAATTGCAATTATAGATGGTATACCTACTATTGGTCTTACCAATGAAGAAATCGAAGCATTAGCAAAAGAAAAGAATGTTTTAAAAACTAGTAAAAGAGATATTGGATTTGTGGTTTCCCAAAAAATGACCGGTGCCACAACCGTATCCACAACCATGATCTTTAGTAACTTAGCAGGTATAAAAGTATTTGCAACCGGAGGAATCGGTGGCGCTCATCGCGGAGCAGAATTAAATTTTGATATTTCAAGAGATTTAGAAGAACTATCAGAAGTCAATGTTTGCGTCGTATCGGCGGGCGTTAAAGCAATTTTAGATTTGAGTTTAACAATGGAAATATTAGAAACAAAAGGAGTAGAAGTTATAGGCTATAATACGGATTATCTTCCGGGTTTTTACTCTAAAGAAACAAATTTAAAATTGGCTCATCGTTTGGATAATCCTAAAGATATTGCTAAATTAATGATTTCAAAATGGCAATTTATCAATGGAGGAATTTTAGTTACTAACCCGATTCCAAAAAATTACAGTTTAGACCACGAGACAATTGATTCAATAATTAAACAAGCTATAGAAGATGCTAAACTATTAAACATAGAAGGGAAAGAAGTAACACCTTATTTATTAAAAAGGGTAACCGAATTAACTGATGGTAAAAGTTTAAAGTCTAATGTTGAACTAGTTAAAAACAACGCGAAATTAGCGGCTATGATAGCGATTGAATATAAAAATCAAGAGGTTGAAAAAAAGTGAGTAAAAGAAAGGTATTAAATAAGCAAAATGAAACGCCATATTTTACAAAATTGAAAAAATATGCCGAAAGTAACCCAACTTCTTTTGATGTTCCAGGTCATAAACTTGGAAACTTCTACAATGAAATGATTGATTATACTGGGCAAAATGTTTTTAAATTGGATGCAAACGCTCCTATGGGATTGGATAATTTAAGTAACCCTAAAGGCGTAATCAAAGAAGCAGAAGCTTTAATGGCCCAAGTCTTTCGGGCCGATAATAGTTATTTTTTAATCAATGGGACAACTTCGGGAATTTTGGCATTAATTATGTCATTAGTTAGAGCAAAACAAAAAATAATTATGCCAAGAAATGTTCATAAATCGGTTATTAATGCCTTAATCTTAAGTGGCGCGATTCCGATTTTTATGAAACCGGAAATTGATAAAAATTTAGGTATTGCAAATGGTGTAAGTTTAAATGAAGTTAAAAAAACTATTAGCGAAAATCCCGATGCTAAGGCAATTTTCATAATCAATCCAACTTATTTTGGTGTTGTGAGTCCTTTAGAAGAAATTATAAAAATTGCCCACGAATCGAATATGAAGGTTATCGTAGATGAGGCACATGGAGGGCATTTTTACTTTTCAAATCAGTTGCCAATAGGAGCAATCGATGCAAATGCCGATGCAGTGGTAGTCTCAATTCATAAAACGTTAGGCTCATTGACTCAAAGTTCCATCATACTTACTAAAGGTATCAATATTAATGCCGAAAGGTTAAGATCAACCCTAAATATTTTAAATTCAACTAGCCCTTCAAGCCTATTAATTGCCAGTTTGGATGTAGCGAGAAAAAACATTTATTTTAACGGTAAAGAAAAAATTGAAAACATAATAAAACTTGCCAAAAAAGCTCGCAATCAAATTAATGAAATACCCGGTATTAAAGCGATAACTCCAGATTATTTTCTTAAACAAGGGGCCTCTGGTTACGATCAAACAAAGGTGCTTATTAAAGTAAGTGATTTAGGGGTTTCCGGATTTGATATTTTCAAAGAAATAAGAGAAGATTTTAACATTCAATTAGAATTAGCCGAAACACATTTAGTTTTAGCAATTTTAACACCAGGAACAACTAATAAAGATATTGATAACTTGGTTTTTGCCCTCTTTAAAATAAGCGAAAAGTATTTTCATCAAAAACTTGAACCGATTCAACCTAAACTAAAGATGCAATCACCTGATTATTATATGAGACCTAGAGAAGCTTACCATGGTTATAAAAAATTTGTGACATGGGAAGAGGCGATTGGCGAAGTTTCAGCCGAATCAATTATGGTCTATCCGCCAGGAATACCAATA
The DNA here is from genome assembly GCA_964603705.1 of uncultured Acholeplasmataceae bacterium. Lineage (GTDB taxonomy): Bacteria > Bacillota_I > Bacilli_A > Acholeplasmatales > Acholeplasmataceae > CAZRWC01. Next base: position 15,098 of record CAZRWC010000009.1, on the reverse strand, counting down.
GTAATTCCAGGTGAAGTTATTTCAGAAGAAATTATTGAAACTTTAAGAAATTATGAAAAAAGCGGTTCAACCATTTTATCAGATACAGGAGAAAGAAAAATTAAAGTCGTAGATTTAGAAAAATCCGGTTGGGAGGAAGACGATATATGAAATTTAAAAAAGTGGACTTATCTTTTCAAAGTTGTGGTAGTGAATTTGATGAAAGCGAAGTAATTATTTTTTCATGTCCATTAGATACAACTACTTCATTTAGGCCTGGCACTAGATTTGCAGGTAATCAAATTAGAGTTGATTCAATAGGAATTGAATGGTATTCGCCTTATCGTCAAGCGAATTTAAAAAGTTTTAAGACATGCGATATTGGTGATTTGGATTTGCCGGTTGGAGATGTTGAAAAATCAATTAATCTAATCTATGAAACTACCAAAGAAATATTAAATGAAGACAAAAAAACTATTATGGTAGGCGGCGAACACCTTGCCTCATATCCGGTAATTAAAGCACATTTTGAAAAGTATCCAAATCTTAAAATCATTCATTTAGATGCTCATACCGATTTAAGAGAAGAATTTTTAGGTATGAAATTTTCACATGCAACTTTTATGCGTCATGTTCATAAGCTAGTCGGCGATAATAAAATTTATCAATTTGGGATTAGGTCCGGCGATGAAGCAGAATTTAAATGGGCTGATGAGGGTCATGTAATTCAACAAAAATTTGAGATAGATACTCTAAAGCAAGTTTGTGATATAATAAAAGAAGAACCGGTCTATATTACAATTGATCTTGATGTTTTAGATCCAGGGGTATTTCCAGGAACCGGAACACCAGAACCGGGCGGTATATCTTATAAGGAATTATTATGGGCCTTTAATCAATTTGAAACACTTAATAATATTGTTGGATTAGATATAGTTGAATTAAGTCCAATGTTAGATCCGTCTGGCGCTTCAACTGCTGTTGCAGTTAAAACTTTAAGAGAAGGAGTCTTATTGTTACATAAAAATAGATTAAAGAGGTGATAAAGTGTTTGGTCTTTCTATATATGCAACCATTTATATTTTTGCTTGGATAGCTATGACGGTTGTTACTTTTATTCTTTATTTAATTGATAAGCAAAAAGCTAAAAAACATAAGCAAAGAATTCCTGAAGCAGTTCTTTTAACAACTACATTTTTATTAGGGGCAGTTGGTGCTATGTTTGGAATTTATGCGGTTAGACATAAAACCAATCATTGGTACTTTAAGGCAATCGCTTGGATATCATTATTTATAAATGTTTTTGGTTTTTGGGCTGTCTTACTGATTGATTAATAAATAATGGATTTTAAAAATTATTAAAAAGAATCTTTTATAGGTTCTTTTTTTATTATTTAGACAATAAAGCGCTATTTACAGGCTTATTTATAATCTTTATAAATTCATTTGACTAGTCAATTTGATAGTTCTATAATGTATGTAGCATTAAATTTATAAAGATGAGGAGGATTGTTTTGCCCAAAGATAAGAAAGTAGAAGATTGCTTTTACATTGAAAATGATAAGGTTATAACCTTAAATAATTTAAAGAAAAATCAAATAGCGAAAGTTTTAAAAATAGATATACCTAGTTCCACCTTAAGAAGAAGATTATTGGATATGGGACTAACTAAAAATACTGAAGTAATGGTTGTTAATGTTGCACCATTTGGGTCACCAATTACAATTAAATTAAGAGATTATCAATTATCGGTTAGAAAAAAAGATTTAGAAAATGTAATTGTGGAAGTGATATCATGATAGCGTTAGTTGGCAATCAAAATAGCGGGAAAACCACATTATTTAACTTATTAACTGGAAGCAATCAAAAAATCGGAAATTGGCCTGGCGTTACACTTGAAAAGAAAGTCGGTATGATCAAAAATACTCAATGCCGAATTGTAGATTTGCCAGGAATATATTCCTTAAACTCATATAGTGATGAAGAAAAAATATCAAGAAACTACTTACTAAGTGAAAAACCATCTAAAATAATTAATATTATAGATGTTACGCAATTAGAAAGAAGCCTTTATTTAACTATGCAGTTAATAGAATTAAATATTCCGATGGTTATTGCTTTAAATATGCAAGATATCGCTTTAAAAAACGGAATTAAAATTGATGTTATAAAATTAAGCGAAATTTTAAATCGTCCAGTAATAGAGATTTCCGCTTCTAAAAATAAAGGCGTTGACGAATTATTGGATTTAACTTGTATGATTGATGAAGGTGATTTAAAACAAATTTCATATTTCGACTCAACCTTATTAAAAACGATTAATCAAATTGAAAATCAAATTGATCATCCTTCAAAAAGATTTTTAGCAACTAAAATATTAGAAGGGGATTTAGATTTAGACATATTTAATGAAAGCGAGATTGGAGATTTAAAACTTAAAGTTACTTCGTTTTATAATATGGAGCTAGATGAATTAATTTCAACTGAAAGATATAATTTTATTAGTGAAATAAAAAAAGAAATTGTTTCATATGACGATTCATTTTATAAACCAACAATAACAAATAAATTGGATAAGATTTTCTTAAATAGGTTTTTCGCCATTCCTATTTTTATATTGATTATGGCGGGTATTTATTTTTTAACAGCTGGGGTGGTTGGTGCCTTAACAGTTGAATTAATGGAATCATTGTTTGAATCTTTATCGAGTTGGACGGCTAAAAGTTTAACAAGTGTTGGAGCTAGTCCATGGTCGGTTAGTTTAGTAGTTGATGGTGTTATTGGTGGGGTTGGAGCGATTTTAGGATTTGTACCTCAACTTTTAATTTTGTTTTTATTAATTTCCTTTTTAGAAGCAAGCGGTTATATGTCTAGAATAGCATTTTCACTTGATGCGATATTTAGAAAAGTGGGACTTAGCGGTAAATCAATTATTCCTTTTATTTTAGGAATTGGTTGCTCTGTGCCTTCGATTATGGCGACTAAAACTATTGACGATGAACAAGAAAAGGAAATGACAATTTATTTAGCCCCTTTTATTCCTTGTAATGCGAAACTGCCAATAATTGCTTTATTTGCTGGTTATTTTTTCCCTAATTATCGCGGAGTAGTCACGGTTGGATTTTATTTTATGTCGATCGTAGTAATATTTACAATGTCTTTAATTTTAAAGAAGATCGCCTTTAAAAAAGAATCAACCGGCTATATTTCAGAATTGCCAACTTATAAATTACCTTCAATTAAATATGTCGCAAAAGATGTTTGGTATAAGGTCTGGTCTTTTATTAAAAGAGCCGGAACAATTATCTTACTTAGTTCGATTATTATTTGGTTTTTAGCATCAATAACCTGGGGTTTTATATACACAGATAATCCAGGGGAAAGTATTTTAAAAACTATCGGTGAAATTGTATCCCCACTGTTTTACCCTATTTTAGGGACAAGAAACTGGGGGGCATCGGTAGCAGCAATTCAAGGTTTGGTTGCTAAAGAAAATGTTGTTTCTACAATTGAGGTTATCTTAGGGCTTTCAAATCAAACAATTACTGATTTGTTTACACCATTAAATGCTTTTACTTTTATGACGTTTAATTTGTTTTCAGCCCCGTGTTTTGGGGCAATTGGCGCGATGAGAGATGCCTTTGGGTCTAGAAAAAAGATGTGGTATGCGGTTTTGCTTCAAACTGGTTTCGCATGGGTTATTTCTAGTTTAATATTTGGAATAGTTACTTTGATAGGAGTGATTTTTTAATGACAAAAGCTGATATAATTATTTTAATAATTGTTTTGATAATAGTTGGACTTATAATAGCAAGAATAATTGTTAAAAGAGTAAAAAAAGAATATTGCTACGATTGTTCTTCTAAGGCAGGATGCCAAATGAAAATTGAAGAACTATTTAAAAATATTGAAAAAGACTTAAATAATAAAAAAGATTTTAAATAATAAATGCAAATATTTGACATGCTTTTTAACTTGTTATATAATATATGCGTTGTGTGAATTAAAAAACACAAATCAAAACAAATGGTTGGCCTTATAAAGCCAACCACTTACTTAAATAAAAAAATGGAACACTCGGACATGTGTTTCTATGAAAGGAGAGCATTTATGCCAACAATACAACAACTTGTTACAAAAGGAAGAGAGAATCAAACATCAAAATCTAAATCTCCAGCTCTTGGTTATGGTTATAATAGTTTACAAAAGAAAGCAAGTTACTATTCTTCACCGCAAAAACGTGGGGTTTGTACTCGTGTTACTGTTATGACGCCAAGAAAACCAAACTCTGCTTTAAGAAAGTATGCTAGAGTTAGATTGTCTAACGGAACTGAAGTTACAGCTTATATTCCAGGAATTGGACACTCGCTACAAGAACATAGCGTGGTTTTAATTCGTGGAGGGAGAGTTAAAGACTTACCAGGTGTTAGATACCATATAATAAGAGGCACTTTAGACTCAGTCGGAGTTGCAAACAGAAAACAAGCACGTTCAAAATACGGTGCGAAGAGACCTAAGAAATAATTAAGGAAGGTGAACAGTTATGCCAAGAAAAGGACACGTTGTAAAAAGAGATGTATTACCTGATCCAATTTACAACTCAAAATTAGTTACTAAAGCTGTTAACGCCATTATGCTAGATGGAAAAAAAGGTACTGCACAAAGTATTTTATATGGCGCTTTTAGAATAGTAGAAAAACAAACAGGTAGAGACGCTTTAGAAGTATTTACTGAAGCATTAAATAATATTATGCCAGTTCTAGAAACAAGATCAAGAAGAATTGGTGGTCAAAATTATCAAGTACCAACTGAAGTTACTCCAGTTAGAAAGCAACAACTAGGATTAAGATGGTTAGTAAGGTATTCAAGATTAAGACACGAAAGAACAATGGAAGAAAGACTAGCGAAAGAAATATTAGATGCTTCTCAAGGACTAGGTGCTTCTGTTAAAAAGAGAGAAGAAACCCACAGAATGGCAGAAGCCAACAAAGCGTTTGCTCACTACCGCTGGTAAGGAGTGTATAAAATATGGCCCGAACAACATCCTTAGAAAAAACTAGAAACATTGGAATAATGGCCCATATTGACGCCGGTAAAACAACCACTACAGAACGTATTTTATATCATACAGGTAAGATTCATAAACTAGGTGAAACCCATGATGGATCAGCCCAAATGGACTGGATGGAACAAGAACAGGAAAGAGGAATCACGA
>CAZRWC010000009.1:0-9859 GCA_964603705.1 uncultured Acholeplasmataceae bacterium | reverse complement strand
CTAGATGGTGCTGTTACAGTACTAGATGCACAAGCGGGTGTGGAGCCCCAAACAGAAACAGTTTGGCGTCAAGCGACAGAATATAAAGTACCAAGAATCGTTTTTATCAATAAAATGGATAAAATTGGTGCGGATTTTGCACATGCTGTTGAATCAATTCATAGGCGCTTAGGTGTTAAAGCCTATCCAATTCAATGGCCAATTGGTGCCGAAGCAAATTTCGATGGAATTATTGATTTAATTGAACGAAAAGCCTACCACTACGATGGTGAGATTAATGAAGAGCCGATTGAAATTTCCATTCCTAAAGAATTAGTTGGAATAGTTGAATTAAAAAGAGCGGAATTAATTGATGCTATAGCTGACTTTGATGAAGAACTAATGATTTTGTTTTTAGAAGAAAAAGAAATACCAATTTCGGTTATAAAAAGAGCAATTAGAACCGCTACATTGGAAGTTAAGTTTTTCCCGGTTCTATGCGGAACAGCTTTTAAAAACAAAGGAGTTAAAAAAGTTTTAGATGCGGTTATTGATTATTTGCCGGCTCCAACTGATGTTGACTCTATTGTTGGAATTCGCCCAAATGGTTCTGAAGTTATAAGACATCCAAGTGATGATGAACCCTTTACGGCACTTGCCTTTAAAGTAATGACAGACCCATTTGTTGGTAAACTAACATTTTTTAGAGTTTACGCCGGAAAATTAAAGTCTGGTTCCTATGTTTTAAATACAACTAAAGACAAAAAAGAAAGATTTGGACGCATTTTATTAATGCACGCCAATCACCGTTCTGAAGTTGATGAGGTATATGCTGGAGATATTGCCGCAGTTGTTGGTTTGAAAGAAACCTCAACCGGAGATACCTTAGCATCGCTAAATGATGATTTAACATTAGAAGCAATGATTTTCCCAGAACCTGTAATTGATATTGCGATTGAACCTAAAACAAAACAAGATCAAGACAAGATGTCAATGGCTTTAAGCAAATTAGCTGAAGAAGATCCCACTTTTAAAACACATACAGATAAAGAAACAGGCCAAACGATTATCGCTGGTATGGGTGAATTGCACTTAGAAATTATTGTTGATCGCTTAAAAAGAGAATTTAAGGTTGATGCAAATGTTGCTGAGCCTCAAGTATCTTATCGCGAAACAATTACAGAAACTACTGAAATTGAAGGCAAATTTGTGCGTCAATCAGGTGGCCGTGGTCAATATGGACATGTATGGCTTAAATTTGAACCAAATCCAGGCAAAGGGTTTGAGTTTGTAGATAAAATTGTCGGTGGTGTTGTTCCTAAAGAATACATCCCTGCAGTTCAAAAGGGTTTAATAGAAGCCCTACCAAATGGAATCCTTGCTGGGTATCCAGTTATGGATTTAAAAGCAACACTGTTTGACGGGTCTTATCATGATGTAGACTCATCAGAAATGGCCTTTAAAATTGCCGCCTCAATGGCGTTAAAAGAACTATCCAATAAAGGAAAACCTGCCATTTTAGAACCTGTCATGAATGTTGAGGTTGTTACACCTAATGATTATGTTGGTAACGTTATTGGTGATTTAACTTCAAGACGTGGACGCTTAGAAAACCAAGAAACAAGAGAAAATGCTGTTGTAATCAAAGCGATTGTCCCTTTATCGGAAATGTTTGGTTACGCTACAGCACTAAGATCAAACTCTCAAGGTCGCGCTACATTTATAATGCAATTCGATCATTATGAGCCAACACCTAAATCAATTACAGAAGAGATTTTGAAAAAAAGAGCAAGTAACTAAAAGACTTGCAAACAAGGCCTTAATAAGGTAAAATAAAGATTAGATATGAAAATAAATATAAGTAAAACTTATAGGAGGAAAAAAATATGTCAAAACAAAAATTCGTAAGAACAAAACCACACGTAAACACTGGTACTATCGGTCACGTTGACCATGGTAAAACTACTTTAACTGCGGCTATTACTCACGTATTAGCTAAAAAAGGTTTAGCTCAATCAAGAGATTATTCTCAAATTGATGGAGCACCTGAAGAAAAAGCTCGCGGTATAACTATTAACACTTCACACATTGAGTATGAAACAGAAAATCGTCACTATGCTCACGTTGACTGTCCAGGACACGCTGACTATGTTAAAAATATGATTACTGGTGCTGCTCAAATGGACGGTGGAATTTTAGTTGTATCTGCAGCAGATGGAGCTATGCCACAAACAAGAGAACACATCTTATTAGCAAAACAAGTTGGAGTTCCTAGTTTAGTTGTCTTCTTAAACAAGGCTGATTTAGTTGATGATGAAGAATTATTAGAACTAGTTGAAATGGAAGTAAGAGAAATGCTTTCAGAATATGAATACCCTGGTGATGATATTCCATTTATTTCAGGTTCAGCATTAAAAGCATTAGAAGGCGACCCAGTTCATGAACAAAAAATTCTTGATTTAATGGCAGCAGTTGACTCATATATTGATGAACCAATTAGAGAAGTTGACAAACCATTCTTAATGCCAGTTGAAGACGTATTCACTATTACTGGACGTGGAACTGTTGCTACTGGTAGAGTTGAACGCGGTCAAGTTAAAGTTGGCGATGAAGTAGAAATCGTTGGTATTAGAGCAACTCGTAAAACTGTTGTTACAGGAGTAGAAATGTTTAGAAAATTACTAGATTACGCAGAAGCTGGAGACAACATCGGTGCTTTATTACGTGGTGTTGCACGTGATCAAATCGAACGTGGTCAAGTATTAGCAAAACCAGGAACAGTTAAACCTCATACTAAATTTGAAGCTCAAGTTTACGTATTGTCAAAAGAAGAAGGCGGACGTCATACTCCATTCTTCTCAAATTATCGTCCACAATTCTATTTTAGAACAACTGACGTTACTGGCGTTATTCATCTAAAAGAAGGCGTAGAAATGGTTATGCCAGGCGATAATACTGAAATGATTGTTGAATTAATCCATCCAATCGCTATTGAAAAAGGAACAAGATTCTCTATTCGTGAAGGCGGTAAAACAGTTGGTGCTGGATCAGTAATTGAAATTATTGAATAATTACTAAAACAAATAAATAGAAGAGACCTTTAGGGGTCTCTTTTTACCTAAATATCGAAAAAAAATGAAAAAAATAATCAAAGAAAAAAATATAATTGTTAAAATAAGCTTAATTAGTATTATTGCTAATCTCTTTTTGTTTGCAATTAAATTAACTTTTGGTATATTAGGTAACTCTAGCGCAGTTATTATTGGTTCTATTGATTCAGGTTTAGATGTCCTTATCTCAATTATAATTTTAATTATCGGTAAAATATCTAGAAAAGAAAGAGACAAAAATCACCCTTATGGTCATGAAAAAATCGAAAGTGTGGTTGCAATTATTTTAGGGATAATTGTAATTGTTATTGGTGTTGAAATAGCTATTAATGCTATTAATACCATGATTGAATTTGCTAAACATTCTACCGGTATAACAACACCTAATTTTTATGCAATAATCGCTTCAGCAATCACATTAATAACAAAGGTAGTTTTATTTGTTTATACCAAACACTTTGCCTATAAAAGTTATTCACAATCCTTGATGGCACTTTCAAAAGATCATCTATCGGATAGTTTATCAAATTTAGCTTTATTAATTAGTGTCATTGTTTCTATTTTGGGGACACTTATTTTTGAACCAATCGCATCATTAATAATTTCTTTATTCATTATTTATAATGGGTTTGATTTAATAAAATCAAGTTTTTCTCAAGTTGTAGATGAGTCGGTCAATAATTTGACTAGAAAAAAAATCAAAGAAACAATTTTAAATGTTCCAGGTGTAAAGCGGGTTGATGATATGAGAACAAGACTTTTCGGTATGAAAATTTATGTAGATGTCGAAATTGCTGTTTCAGAAGAATTAACCGTAATTGAAGCTCATAATATTGCCGAATCTGTTCACAATGAAGTGGAAAATAAATTTATGGAAGTAAAACATTGTATGGTTCATGTCAATCCTGAAAATGATCCAAAAAGACATCCTAACGGATTTGATAATTGAGGTGGTCTTATGCTAATTGATACACATTGTCACTTAAACGCAAAAGAATTTAGTTCAAATTTAGATTACTATGTCAACAATTCGTTTGATAATGAAGTTATGCAAATAATTGTAATTGGTACAAATCAACAGGATAATAAAAAAGCGATTGAAATAGCCGAAAAATTTAATTTGTACGCGACGGTAGGAGTTCATCCTAGCGAGGTTTCGACAACCAAAGTTAGCGAGATAATCCCGTTGTTAAAGCATAATCGCGTTGTCGCAATTGGTGAGTGCGGAATTGATTTATACTGGCAAACAGACAATTTAGATATTCAAAAACAAGTCTTTCGAGAACAAATTGAATTATCGATTGAACATAATCTCCCTTTGGTTATTCACAATCGCGATTCATTTTATGAAATCATTCAAGAATTAAAACCTTATAAAGGGCGTGTTAAAGGGGTTTTTCATTGTTTTACTCTTGGAATTAAAGAAGCAATGATAGCCATAGAATATGGGTTTTATCTAGGCATAGGTGGAGTTATAACTTTTAAAAAATCACTTGAATTACAAGAGGTTATAAAAAAAATCCCACTTGAATATATCGTTTTAGAAACCGATGCCCCATATTTAGCACCAACTCCTAAACGTGGAAAACAAAACGAACCTGCTTATTTAAAATACACAGCATTGTTTTTAGCAGATTTATTAAATATAAATTATGATGAACTAGCGCAAATAACAACACAAAACGCTAAAAAACTATTTAATATTGAAGAGTGATAATTATGAAAAAATATAGTAAAGATTTATTTAAAATATTAGAAAAGAAAGAATTGACAATTGCGATTGCCGAAAGTATGACCGGTGGATTTATAGCGGCTTCATTAGTATTAAATCCTGGTGCAAGCAAGATATTAAAGTTAAGCACTGTGGTTTATACTGAAGAAGCAAAATATCAAGTTTTAGGTGTTAGCCAAGATTTAATGTTGCGTTATACGTTATTATCTGGTGAGGTTGCAGAGGCGATGATTAATGGTTTGAAAAAATTAATTAAAGCGGATATCTACCTTTCTATTACTGGAAACGCTGGTCCAACCTTTCTAAAAAATACCGATAAATTAGGCGCATTTATAGCGGTTTCATCTCAAGACAAAAATCTTATTAGCTTTAAAAAACTAAATAAAAATTGTCGACAAAAAAATATCGATATTGTCGTCAAGGAGACTTTTAAAATTTTAAAATCATTTGTTTTAAATTTTTGATTATTGTTATAAAAAATCTATAATATATTAGTATTATAATTGTATAATTATATAATACATGTTATAATTTATGAGTTGAAAAATAAACCTTGTCTCTAATTGTTTGGAGACCAAATTGACCAAAAGGAGGTGTCAAGATGAAAAAATACGAAGTTATGTATATCATCAGACCAACAGTAGAAAGTGATAAAATTAAAGAGTTAGTAAACTATTTCAACGATGTCTTTACTAGCCACGATGCAAAAGTTTTAGAACTTAAAGAGTGGGGACTGCGTGATCTTGCTTACGAGATTGAACATCATAAAAAAGGCTATTATGTTTGGCTTTTAGTAGAAGCTGGAAATGAAGCGATTGATGAGTTTAATCGTGTAGTTAGAATTAACGAATCAATCATTCGTTATTTAGTTGTTAAAGAAGGAGAATAATTATGATGAATAGAGTTATTTTAGTTGGACGCATAACTAAAGATCCTGAGTTAAAGTACACTCAAACTAGTGTTGCCTTTGTTAACTTTACACTTGCAGTTAATCGAACATATCTTGATCAAAGCGGCGAAAGACAAGCCGATTTCGTCAATTGTATTGCATGGAGAAAACAAGCGGAAAACTTAGCTAGATATATGAATAAAGGTGCATTGCTTGGGGTTGAAGGAAGAATTCAAACTAGAACATATGAAGTAAACAATGAAACTCGCTTCATTACCGAAGTTGTATGTGATTCAGTTACATTTTTGGAAACTAAATCTGAAAGTGAACCAAAAGTTAGCGATCCAAAACCAGAAGAAGATGCTTTTGCAGGACTAGATTTTCCTGCTGAAGACGATCTACCATTTTAAGGAGGCAATATAATGCAAAAACGTGGATTTAAAAGAAGACGTAAAGAATGTTATTTTACAAAAAATAAATATACTCACATTGATTTTAAAGATGTTGAAGTTTTAAAAAGATTTATTTCTGATCGTGGTAAAATTTTACCAAGAAGAATAACAGGCACTAGCGCCAAATGGCAACGCGAATTAGCGATAGCAATTAAACGTGCACGACACATGGCTTTATTACCATTTGTCAAAGAATAAAATTTAAAAATAATTGAGCACTAATAAGTGCTCTTTTTTATCAAATATAATTTATTATATTTATTATATTGGTTTTAATTCTACAATATGATAAAATTATTATACGAAGCAGGTGATTAAATGAAAAGACTAATAATTTTTATTACTGCCTTGTTATTATTTATAGGCAGTTCGGTTTTTTATTTTGTTGATTTTCAATTATCAAGCGAAACATGGTTTACATATTTAAAACTGGGTCTTTTTGGCTTTTTTAGTGTTTTCTTTTATTTTGTAACGGTTTTTACCGTTAGAAAACAATATATCGCTAAAATTAAAACTTTAGAAAATCGATTAAATATGTGGTCTAAACTTTCATATCACGTTAGCCAAACTGGCGATGAAGTTTTTAATGAGTTGCCAATTGGTGTAATTGTTTTAGGTGAAGATGATACGGTAAAATGGATTAATAGTTATGCTCAAATTATTTTTGGTGATGATGTTTTAGATAAAGAGGTCAATGAGCTTAATAATGAGTTATCGGAATTAACCTTAAAAGGATTGGATAATTTTAAGATAAGTCACAACGATGAAAAATATGATGTTAAATATAATTCCAACTTAAGAGCATATTACTTGTTTAATGTTACTAAAAGAGAAGAAGTCATCGAAAGATATCATAACCGCGTGCCAGCTTTAGGAGTAATTTCACTTGATAATATTGAAGAATCATTATATAGTTTGGACGTTTCAGAACAATCATCTTTAAAAGGCGAATATTTAGGATTAATTGCCGATTGGATTAGCGAATATGATGGTTATGTAAAAAGTCTTAATGATGATAGATTAGTATTTAGTGTTTACCGCGAAGATTTAGATCGAATGATTAATAATAACTTTTCATTATTAGATGATATTCGGGAAGTTTCAAATATTCATAACGTAAAAGTTACGTTATCAATGGGGCTGGCTTCTTGGGATGTGAGTTATGAAGAACTTGGCGGTTATGCCCAAAACGCCCTTGAATTAGCTGAAAGACGTGGTGGCGATCAAGTTGTTGTTAACATCCAAAATCAAAAGATTAATTATTTTGGTGCGAAAACCGATGCTCTAGCTACTCACTCGAGAGTTAACACTAGAGTAAATGCACTAACTATTAAGGAATTAGTCATAAAATCTTCAAATGTTTTCATTATGGGACACAATCTTACTGATACTGATTCTTTTGGTTCAATGTTATGTATGTTACAAATGATTAGAGCCCATAGTCCTGAAAAAGCCCAAATGATATTTGATAGCGAGCGGGTCGATGAAACGGTGTTAAAAATTTCTAATATTTTAAAAACCGAAGAACCAGATATTTTAGAATATATGATTACATCTGAAAAAGCGCTAAAAAAGATTAATAATGATTCTTTATTAATTATTTTAGATACACAATCGCCACATTTAGTTAGTAGCCCAGAAGTTTTTGAAAATATTCCTAATCAAATAGTTATAGATCATCATAGAACTGTCCAAGAAGGTTTTAATCCTGTTTTTTCAATAGTAGAGCCTTCAGCCTCTTCTACAATTGAATTATTGATAGAAATAATGTATTTTTATAATAAAGAAACACCAATTACCGCTCTTGAAGCCTCAATTATGTATGCGGGATTAGTTGTTGATACTAACCATTTCTTATCTACAAGAACTAGTGCAAGAACTTTTGAAGTAGCCGGCATATTAAGAGATGCGGGGGCTGATATAAGTGATGTGCAAACATGGTTGCGCTTGGATAAAGAACGCTTAATGACGATATATGCATTAACTTCAAAAGTTGAAATTTTCTTAGAAAAATTTGCTTTTGTTGTTTCAGATCAAGTTTATGAAGATCGGGTGCTTTTAGCTCAAGTAGCTGAAGAAGTATTATCAATTGACGGTATCTCAGCTGCTTTTACTATTACAAAAATTTCCGATGATACAGTTGGAGTTAGTGCAAGATCTTTAAAAGATGTGAATGTTCAAGTTTTAATGGAAGAACTTGGAGGAGGCGGTCACCTTTCCGGGGCAGCAACCCAAATTAAAAACGCAAGTGTCCAAGAGGTCCATTTAAAACTTAAACATTTATTAGAATTAGAATATGATAAAGAGGGCGAAGCAATGAAAATTATTTTATTAGAAGATGTTAAAAATAAAGGTAAGAAAAACGAAATAATCGATGTGGCGCAAGGTTATGCTCAGTTTTTAATCAAAAACCGCAAAGCTATTGCAGCAACAGAAGAAAACTTAAAATTATTAGAAGCACAAATGGAACAAGTTAGATTAGATGAAGCAAGGGATTATGAATTTAACACAAAACTAAAAGAAGAAATCGAATCTAAATCAGTTACAATTGGAATTCAAATTGGACATGATGGCAAAATGTTCGGAAGCGTTACAACTAAACAAATAGTTGAAGCTTTTGAAGAACAAAATCATATTATTTTAGATCGTAAAAGATTACAATTAGCTTCAGAAATTAATTCAATTGGAATATATACTGCGATTGTAGATTTAAGAAAAGATATTAAAGCTCAATTTGAAGTTCACGTTATTGAAAAGTAGGTGTCGAAATGTCTAATAAAATGCCCCAAAATATTTTAGCTGAACAAAACGTCCTATCGTGTATTTTAAACGAACCCGGTTTTGTTAATAGTTCTGCAGATCAACTTGAGGTTAGAGATTTTTATGAGGTTTCTCACCAATTGATTTATGATGCAATTATTAATTTATATGAAAAGGGCGATTCAATTAACTTAATATCAATTGCCACTACTTTAGCAAATAAAAACAATTTAGTTAAAGTAGGTGGTCTAGATTATTTAAATGAATTAAATGATATGATGCCAGCCGTCGATTATTTTGAAAACTATTTAACCTTGGTTAAAGATAACGCAACTAAAAGAGCGGTTATTAATTTAGCGGCCAAAATTGCTAAAGATGGTTATGACACTAATGTGTCTGCTGCAGATTATATTGATTTAGCACAAGAAGATATTTTTAAACTTTCTGAACACCGAAGAACAAGTGGTTTTAGGTCAGTTACAGAAATAACTGAAGAATATTTAACCAAAACAGAACAAAACCGTGAAAATAAAAGGCGTATATTAGGAATAGCTAGCGGTTATAGTAATCTTGATCGCATAACCTATGGCTTTAAAGAAGAGGAATTTATTATTCTTGCTGCTAGACCCAGTGTAGGTAAATCAGCTTTTGCAATTAACTTAGCGTTAAATATTGCCAAAAGAAATCCTAAAGGCGAAGATGTTTCAGTTGCCATCTTCTCGCTTGAAATGAGCAACGATCAAATTGTATCAAGAATGATTGCTAAATTATCAGGCATTAACTCATATAAATTAATTACAGGACAATTAAAACCGGAAGAGTGGGCTAGAGTTAATACTGCATCAGAAGCATTAAAAAGAATGCCGATTTTTTTCGATGATTCAGCTGCTTCAACTGTTCAAGATGTCCGTGCAAAGTGCCGTAAGTTAAAGCAAGA